>NZ_JBIAIQ010000023.1:0-96646 GCF_042871525.1 Streptomyces sp. NPDC005784 | reverse complement strand
GTAGGTCTCCTGTGCACTCAGCCCTCCGGCGGCCCGCCCCCCCCCCTGCTGTTTTTGGTGGGGGGGGGGGTGGGGGGGGGTTGTTGGGGGGGGGGGGGGGGGGTCCGGGCCCCCCCCCCCCCTTCCGTACAACCGCGACCGGTCAGCCCAGTCCGCGGGAATCCTGCTTGAGCGCGGTGTCGACGGTCAGCGCCGTCGCGACGACGAGGCTCAGCAGCGGCTCGGGGAGCTGGAAGTGAATCTGCAGGACGTAGTTGTCCGCGGTCGTGAACATCGTCTTGGCAAGGCCTTCCCAGGTCTTCGTGATCCGGGCCACCTCGTTCTCGGTGTGGTCGACGATCGCGAAGTTCCAGGCACGCCAGTTCTCCGCCTTGATCGCACCGACCTTCTGGCCGTTGACGTTCATCGCGAAGTTGATCTTTCCGATCATGTTCTGCTGCACGATCTCGCCGACGGCCGAACCGTCCGGACGCGTCACGATCACCCGCGACTTGAATATCTTCGCGGGGCGCGTGAGCAGCAGCTGCGGCTGACCGTGCGCGTCACGGATCTCCAGCCGGTGCGTCAGGTACTGGTCGAGGCTGGAGACCAGGCGCAGGATCTTCCTGAGCACGCCCTGCCCGACCTCGACGACCGAGCCGATCGGGTTGCCCTGCTGGTCCATGACCTTGTACTCGTTGGTCAGCTCGATCAGCTTGGCCTTCTGGTTCACCACCAGGACCGGCTCGGTGAACAGCGTGCCGCCGCCGACGCCGCTCGGCGCCACCCCGGCCTGCTGCTGCACCTGACGCTGAACGCGCGGGTCGGGGGCCCCAGCCTGCTGAGGAAACGCCTGCTGCGGCGGCTGGGCCTGCTGGGGCACCTGCTGTGCGGCCGGAGCCTGCTGGTCGGTCCACTGCGAGCCGTCCCAGTAACGCTGCGTCTGGGGCGTCCCGTTCGGGTCCGGGTACCAACCTGCAGGAGTGTTCGAATGCGTGGTCACCGGGGCACACTACCGTGGCACGACCGGAAATCAACCGGCAGTTGGGTATCCATCAGACGGTGATGAGGGCCGGGTCGCTGACACCGGACCGCCCATTCTCGACATGTCCGGCGAATCGCCGCAGGAAGCCCGCCTCCGTGTCGGAGACGACGGTCAGGTCGTACCAGCACTTGCTCGCCCGCAGGTCCACCTTGTGCTTCACGGTCGCGCCCGCCCGCAGCCGGAAGGCCTGAGGCTGTCCGCCGTAGCCGTTCGTGAGCGTGAGCGTCGCCGTGGCGGCGCCCTTGTTGACGAGGGTGAGCTCCACGTCGCAGCCGGTGTGGCGGGCGGTGACCTCGGGCCCCGCTGTCTTGCCGGCACCCTTGAACGTGCGCAGGAAGCCGTTCGGACCGTGCACCGTGAGGTCGTACGAGCCGCCGGAGTACGCCGAGTTCCAGGTGTCCGAGACGGTCTTGCCCGCTTCGGTCGTGTACGTCCAGGGGCCGTCGGTGCGATTGCCGGAGGTGACGAGGAAGGCCGCGCCGGCCTTGGCGCCGGAGCCGAAGGTCAGCGTGTACTTGCCGGCCGCGGTGTCCGCCGAACCGTCCACGAGGGGCGCGTACTTGAGGGGCCGGGATGGGCGCGAGCCGCGCTCCTGCCGGGGCAGGGCGGGATTCGCGGGCGGGGTGGGCACATAGTCGGGGTGGCGGTTGCTGTCCGGCGGCCGGTAGCCGTCGGTGTCGGGCAGCGCGACCGGCTCGGCGTCCTTGTGCGCGAAGTCGAAGGCTGCGGTGAGGTCGCCGCTGATGGCGCGCCGCCAGGGCGAGATGTTGGGCTCGCGCACTCCGAACCGGGCTTCCATGAAGCGGATGATCGAGGTGTGGTCGAGCGTCTCGGAGCAGACGTAACCGCCCTTGCTCCAGGGCGAGACGACGAGCATCGGCACCCGCTGGCCCAGTCCGTAGGGTCCGGCGGCACGGCTCGCGTCACCCGCGTAGAGGTCCGGGCCGACGTCGACCGTGGACTTGCCCTGCGCGGCGGACTGCGGCGGGAACGGCGGCACCAGGTGGTCGAAGAAGCCGTCGTTCTCGTCGTACGTGATGAACAGCGCCGTCCTGCTCCACACCTCGGGGTCGGAGGTGAGCGCGTCCAGCACCTGGGAGATGTACCAGGCGCCGTAGTTGGCGGGCCAGTTGGGGTGCTCGGTGAACGCCTCGGGTGCGGCGATCCAGGAGATCTGCGGCAGCTTCCCGCCCTGCACGTCGGCCCGCAGCCGGCTGAAGAAGCCCTCGCCCTTGCGGGCGTCGGTGCCGGTGCGGGCCTTGTCGTACAGCGGGTCGCCCGGCTTCGCGTTGCGGTACTGGTTGAAGTACAGCAGCGAGTTGTCGCCGTAGTTGCCCCGGTAGGCGTCGGGGATCCAGCCCCAGGAGCCGTTCGCGTCGAGCCCGTCGCCGACGTCCTGGTAGACCTTCCAGGAGATCCCGGCCGCTTCCAGCCGCTCCGGGTACGTCGTCCAGCTGTACCCCGCCTCGTCGTTGCCGAGGACCGGGCCACCGCCCTTGCCGTCGTTGCCCGTGTAACCCGTCCACATGTAGTAGCGGTTGGGGTCCGTGGAGCCGATGAACGAGCAGTGGTACGCGTCGCAGATGGTGAACGAGTCGGCCAGCGCGTAGTGGAACGGGATGTCGTCACGCGTCAGATAGGCCATCGTCGTCGCCGACTTGGCGGGCACCCACTTGTCGTACTTGCCCTTGTTGAACGCGGCGTGCCCGTCGCTCCAGCCGTGCGGGAGGTCCTGGATGAACGCGAGGCCGAGATCGTCCGCCTCCGGGTGGAAGGGGAGCACGTCCTTGGTGCCGTCCGACTGGTACCAGACCGGCTTCGTGCCCGTCGTGGTGGCCGGACGCGGGTCGCCGAAGCCGCGGACGCCTCTCATCGAGCCGAAGTAGTGATCGAACGAACGGTTCTCCTGCATCAGGACGACGATGTGCTCGACATCCTCGATCGAGCCCGAACGGCGGTGCGCGGGCAGAGCCGCCGCACGCTGGATGCTGCCGGACAGCGCGGTGAACGCCGCCGTACCACCGGCGAGTTGGAGGAATCGACGTCGATTCGCTTGAGGCATGAGTGGGTGACCTCTTGTCCTGACGGGCCCATTGGCCGGAGGTTGATGGAACGTGCGCGAAGGGAGTGTTCCAAGCGCACCAAACGTCAGGAAAGGGCCCTGTATCACTTGCGTGAAAGTCGGCGGTACACGAAGCGAACGATTCCGGACGCGGCACCGGGGTTCTGGGCAACGTGACGAAACAGCGGCTTCCTGGTCCGCCTCGGAACGATCCCGTCCGGCAACCGCGCGCCTGCCGACGGCTTCACCGGTCGGCTCACCCGTCGGAGCCGGCCGCGGCAGCCAGGCCCTCGGGGCTGTCCGGCCAGCGCCTCGCCAGCATCCGTCGGGCGGTACGGCGGACGTCCGGGTCGGGGTCGGTCCTGGCGGCCAGGACGGCAGCCAGGGTTTCGGGACGGTCGGGGCGGTACTGCGCCAGCGCCCACAGGGAGGCTTCACGGGCCTCGCCGTTGGGATGGTTGGTGGTGGCCTGGAGGGTGGCGACGGCCTCCGGACGGTCGGGCCAGTGCTTCCCCAGCGTCCACAGGGCGGTACGCCGTACAAAGGAGTCAGGGGTGGTGGTGACGGTCTGGATGATGGCCAGGGTCTCGGGGTGGTCGGGCCAGCACTCCCCCAGCGTCTCCAGCGCGGTGAGGCGCACATACGGGTTCGGGTCCATCGTGGCGGCCCGGACGGTGGCCAGAACCTCGGAACGATCGGGCCAGTACCTCGCCAGGAGCGGCAGGCACACGACACGGGTCTCGCCGTCGGGATCGGTGACGGCCTCGTGGACGGTCGGCAGCGTCTCGGGGTGGCCGGACCAGTACTCCGCCAGCAGCGGCAGGGCCAGTTCGCGGACCTCTGCGTCGGGGTCGGTGACGGCCCCCTGAATGGCGGTCAGGGACTCGTGGCGGTCGGGCCAATGCCTCCCCAGCGCCCGCAGGGCGGTGAAGCGAACCTCGTGGCTGGGGTCGGTCGCGGCGGCCTGGACGGCGTCCAGGGTCTCGAGGTGGTCGGGCCAGGTATCCGCGAGATGCTCCAGGAACTCGGCACGGTCGGCAGGCTTTTGGGCGGTCGTCGCGAGCCCGCGGACGTGGTCCGGATCGTCTCCGAGCCGGCTGCCGTCGACATGGGCGGGCTCGGAGTCGGCGGGATCCACCGGCGGTACCGCGGGGTCGACGTGCTCGTCGTTCCGGCGTGTTCGCGCCGCGCACCTGCCGGCCGTCTCGGTCATGACCGGCTCCGCGGGCGGCCCTTCGCCGGCCGGGGCCCCGGCCGCGACCGTCGCGGGGGACGCCGCGAGGACCAGCGCCGCCGCGGCCGCCCAGGTCCGCTCCGCTGCACAGGTCCCGCGCACCCGGGCGGCATGCCCGAACGCCGCTTCCCGGTCCTCCAGCACCTCGGCGATCCGGCGCCCCCACGCCTCCGCGTCCGTCTCCTCGCAACCGGTCACGGGGACGACCGTCCGGTCGGCGTCCTGCGTCGGCAGGACTTCACGCAGCAGGGTGCCCAGACCGCTACGGTCGGAGACGAGCAGCGGAACCCCGGCCGTGACGGCATCCAGTCCTGGCAGACCGAACACCTCGGCCCGCGACGGCATCAGCACCAGGTCGGCGCTCTCCCGCTCCCGGCGCAGCCACGCCCCCTCGGTGACGAAGTGATCCATCGAAACCTGCATCCGCTCGGGCCGGGAGGCCCACTCCAGGGCCTGCTCGCGCAGACGCTCGTTCTCGTCCTCGCTCTCGCCCGGATGCGGGTCGTACAGCACCAGGTCGACGTACCTGCTGGACGGCAGCCGGTCCAGTGCGTACGCCAGCGCCCGCGCGGCGATGTCCGTGCCAGTGGTCTGCCAGTCCTCCAGGCTGCCCACGAGTAGCACCCGCGACACATGCGACTCCAGCGGCATCCACTCGGGCAGCGCCGCCGAGACCTCCGGCGCATCGGTGCCGTCGAAGCCGGGGTCGAGCCGGACCAGCTCGCCAGGCTTCCGCGCGGGAAGCTCCTTGAGCAGCCAATCGGCCAACCGCGTTCCCACCGCGAGCACATGGTCGGCCTGTGAGGCCAACTCGAGTTCGAACCGGGCGTGTTCCTCCTCCGGCGCTGCCTCCTCCGTGCCACCCCACTCCGACGCGTTCGACGCCATGTGCACCAACTGGACCAGCCGCGCCGCGGGGTAGGCAGTTCGCTTCAGCCTCAGCGCCGACGGGCCGGTGATGCGGCCGTGTCCCACGACGATGTCCGGCACGACCCCACCGGGCAGCACGGGAACATGGCGCGGCCCCGCTTCATCGCCGGCACCGGAGACCCGCGGGAGCTCCACCAGCGTCACGCCGAGCGCCTGCGCGTCGTCCCACACCCATTGCCCCTGCTCGCCCAGCGCCGCACAGAACACCTGCGCCCCGGCCGCGGACAGTGCCGCGCACAGCTGCCGATTGAACGCGCTGACCCCGCCGAAGTCCGGCGCCCACCCCGTGGTCATCACCAGAACGCGCATCGTCGTCTCCCTCACACCGTCCGCCATCACCGATTCCCCCTTCCCGTAACCATGATCACGAAGTGCTAGCTGCCGCCCGCGAACAGGGAGAGCACGCCGATCCCGACACCGGCGATGACCAGTGACGTGGTGAGGAAGAAGGCCAGGAACACCAGAAGGCAACCGAGTTCCCGCTGGGCCCGGCGGTCGCCGGGCAGGGCGACCGTGGCCTTGTCCGGGCGCTCCGGCAGATAGGAGACGGTGAACAGGTCACCGGGGATGGTGGTGTCGGGAGCGGCGTCCTCGAACCGGACCTGTCGACCGTCCCGCGTGACGAACTCGAAGAGGTAGTGCCGTCGCAAGGAGGAGGGACGCCCGCCGCCCGAGCGTCGCACCGTCTCGACTCTTATGCATCTGCCCTCGGTCCGCAGACCGTTCCGCTGCGCCCGGGTCCGCCAGCGGACCCGGTTCACCGCCGTTACCGCCATGGCGATCGGGGCGAGCACGAACAGAGAAGTGACGGCGACGAACACAAGCGCGATGAAGGTCATTCGAAGTTCCTTTGGTGCGAATGGTGCTGATGGTGCGACAGAGCGGGTGAGGCGAGAGCGTGTGAGCGCCGGGAGCTCACCCCACGACGCCGTCCGGGTCCGGCCGGTCGTCCGACCCGGCCCGCTCCGGCACGCACACCCGCGACTCCGAGGGGGCCGGTCCAAGTACCGCCAACCGAAAGGACCTTCACCACGCCGCACGGAGCCGTCCATGCCAAGACGGACAATGAGCCACTTCCGTTCCATCAGGACCACGAAGAGTCTCGACAAGAACCCCGCCCCGTTGAACCAAGGCTGTTGGAGCACTTGCCGATGAGGGACGCGGAGCTGCCGCGACGAAGAACGGTGGCGAGGCGGCGATTTGGACGGCCACGGGATCTGGTGCCGAGCTTGTCGGCAGGTTGCCGATACGTTCCCCGACGGAAGCCGACGTGATAGAACATGCGCGATCAGGGATGGTCTGAGTAGGTTCGCGGGGTCGGCCGGCGGCGGTCCTTCGCGGCTGAGAGGGAGTGTGGCTCCATCACTGGGCGTCTCGTCTTCGGGGAGGTGCTGCGCGGTCATCGGCGCGCGTCACGTTGGACGTTGGAGCAGTTGGCCGAGGTGTCGGGGGTCAGTGCCCGGACTCTGTCGGACATGGAGCGTGGACGCAGCAAGGGGCCGCAGCACCGGACCGTGACCGCTCTGGCGGATGCGCTCGCGCTGGAAGGGGAGGCTCGCAGGGAGTTGCTCGAGCTGGCGCGCGACGGCCGACTACGGGATCACTGGACGCGTCCGAGTGGTCTGTGTGAACTGCCCCGGTCGGTCGAGGACTTCACCGGTCGTGCCGCGGAACTGGCCTGGATGAGCGAACTGTTGCACGCTGAGAGTTCCGCGGGCGTCGGTGTGGTGGGGCTCATCACCGGCTCCGCCGGCCTGGGGAAGACCACGTTCGCCGTCCGTGCCGCTCATTCCGTGCGGCAGAGCTTTCCCGACGGGGTGCTCTTCCTCGACCTCTTCGGCATGTCCCAGCAGCCGCGGGGCGCGGGTGACGCTCTGCGGGTCCTGCTTCGCGCGCTCGGTGTCCCGGACCAGCAGATCCCGGGCGACATCCAGGAACGCGCCTCCTTGTACCGGTCGTCGCTACGGGACAAGCGGGTCCTGGTCGTCCTCGACAACGCCGCGTCGGAAGAGCAGGTGCGCCCACTTCTGCAGGGAGGTGGAGCGAGCCGGACACTGATCACCACCCGGCGGTTGCTGGCAGGACTGGAGGGCGTCCGCAGACTCGTCCTCGGGCCCCTGCCGGTGCCGGAGTCCCTGGAACTGCTGGCGGGGATTCTGGGCGAACGTTCCACGTCCGCCGGGGAGTCGGCCCTCACCCGGCTTGCCGAGTTGTGCGGGGGTCTGCCGCTGGCGTTGCGGATCATCGGGAACCGGCTGGTGAGCCGGCCCGAATGGGATGCCGCCGAGCTCGCCGCCCGGCTGGCGAACGAGGAGCGCAGGCTGGACCAGTTCACGGCCGGCGATCTCAAGATCGCCCATGCGTTCGGCATGTCGTACGAGCAACTCGCAGACCCCGCACGACGGCTGTTCCGGCGCCTCGCCGTGATACCCGGCCGGGACTTCGGCGCCGCTCTGACGGCCGTCGCCGGCGCCCTGCCGATCGAGGACGCCTGGAACGCTCTGGACGACCTCGTCGATCTCGGCCTGCTGCAGGGCAGTTCCGCGGGCCGGTACCGCTTCCACGACCTGGTCCGCCTGTTCGCCCGCGAGCGCCTCCAGGAGGAGGAGACCCCGGCCGGGCGGGAGGCGGTGACGGGGCGGGTGGAGTCCTGGCTGCTGCGGATGGCCACGGTTTCCGGGCGGTGGTTCGAACCCGGCTACGGGCCCCCCGGCCGGTCCGACCCCGACCTTCCCGTCCCGTCCTCCGAGGAAGAGGCCGACTGGTGGCTTCGGGTGAATGTGGACAACTGGCTCGGCGCGATGCAGGCCGCCGCCGGCAGAGGCCGGCACTCCCTCGTCCTCGACTGCGCCGAGTCGATGCACTGGTTCTCCGAACGTTGGGTGCACAGCCCGCATTGGCACGAGGTCTTCGCGCTCGGAGCCGAGTCCGCCGCCGCCCTCGGTGACCTGGCGCAGCAGGCGACCCAGCTGAACTATCTGGCCTGGGTCCACTCGGTGCCGCCGGTAGATCCGCAGGCCATGCTGCGATACGCGGCCGAGGCCCTGGAGTTGGCCACCCGGGGAGGTGCCAAGGCGCAGATCGCCTGGTCGCACGAATACACGGCGGGGGCGCTGCTCCTGCTCGGACGGTCCGACGAGGCCATTCCGCTCTCGTTGCGTGCGGCGGAGACGTTCAAGAGCCTCGGCGACATCGACAGCTACGTACAGACCTTGGCCAACGTCGCCAACTGCCTTCGTATCGAGGGACGCTACGCCGAAGCACTGCAGCAATTCCGCACCGGGCTCGCCCTGATGGCCGACGGGGGCTCGGGGATGACTCCGAGCGTCGCGACGCACAGCAGGCCCTTCGCGCTGATCCGAATCGGCCAGTGCCTGGGACACCTCGGCCGCCGCGGCGAAGCGATCACCACGCTCGGCGAGGGAATCGCCCTCCTGGACACGCTCCAGGTGTCCGACTTCCGGCATGCCGGGGCCCTGGAGACACTGGCCGCCCTGCTGGCCGAGGAAGGCCGGTCCGGCGAGAGCCGCAGTACCTATGCGCTGGCGGCACTGGTGTTCGAGTCGATCGGTGACGCCGAGGCGAGCAGCCGCTGCAACGCCCTGGCCACTGTCGCGTCCTGACCCCCGCGGAACCGGCCGGTGTTCGCCGAACTCTGCGTGCTGCTCTGCGTGTTCTCCTTCCTTTCGCGTGGCTTGGATGGAGGGCACCGGGCAGGCATGGGCCCGCCCAAGCAGATCGGACGCGACCATGGCAACCATCAGGAACATCGTGCTCGTACACGGCGGCTTCGTGGACGGATCGGGCTGGCAGGGGGTCTACGACCAACTGACCGCCGACGGCTACCGGGTGGCCGTCGTACAGAACCCCACTCTGTCGCTGGCCGGCGACGTCGCCGCCACCCACCAGGTCCTCGACAGCCTCGACGGTCCGGCCGTGCTGGTCGGCCACTCCTACGGTGGTGTGGTCATCACCGAGGCCGGCAGCCACCCCGGAGTCGCGGCGCTCGCCTACATCGCCGCGTTCGCGCCGGACAAGGGCGAGTCGGTCAGCTCGCTGATCGCCGACCCGGCGCCCGGCGCGCCGGTTCCGCCGATCCTGCCGCCGGAGAACGGGTTCCTGTTCCTGGACCGGGGCAGGTTCGCGGCCGCTTTCGCCGCCGACGTCCCCGAGAGGCTGGCGGCGTTCATGGCCGACTCCCAGGTCCCCTGGGGCGTCGAAGCACTCGAAGGCGCGGTCTCCGAACCGGCCTGGCAGACCAAGCCGTCGTGGTACCTGGTCGCCACCGACGACCACATGATCCCGCCGCCCGCGCACCGCGCGATGTCCGAGCGCGCCGGGGCGATCGTCACCGAGACCCCGGGCAGCCACGCTGTCTACGTCTCCCGCCCGGCCGTCGTGGCCGCCGTCATCGCCCAGGCCGCCCAGGGGCTCAACGGCCAGTCCTAGGACCTGTCCGGCCGAGCAGGCGTCGGCGTCCGCAAAGGCCTCCGGGCCGCCGCACCAGAGCTTCTCGCCCCGGCCGCGCTGCCGGGGCGAGACCCCCGTCCCGATCGTGTAAAGATTCCTCGTGGACCCTGAGCCCAACCGCCGTCGAGTGCTCGCCACCGGCGCGGCAGCGGCGGTCGCCGCAGCGCTGCCGGGGCCACTCTCCTCGATCTCCGCCGCCGACCGCTCCGCGGCCAGGCCCCCTGCCAAACCGACCAGCGCGCTGGTGCACGGCGGATTCGCCGACGCCTCCTGTTGGAACGGTGTCATCGAGCGGCTCCAGCACGCCGGGTACGAGACGAGCCAGTCGGCAGCAGCTTGGCGCTGGGATCCCGGCACGACGCGTTCGAGGTTCTCTCCGCGCTGCGGGAGCGCATCGAGACCACGCCGTGGCGCGGAGAGCGGGGACGGACCGCGGTGCGCGCGCTGCGGGCCCACTTGGACATCGCCGAGACCGCGGGCGCCCCTCTGCACCACGCCAGTGAACGCCAGACCGCCTAACAGGCGGGCATCTCCCGCACCACACTGCGAGCCGTCTACGAGACCGTCCTCAAGCCGGAAAGCTCGCTGCGCCGGCTGCGGGTCGGCCACGGCCGGGAGCGCTCGAACCGCTCCTGCCGAGCGCGCGGCCGAGTTCGCCGGTCCGCGTGCGCGACGATTTCAGCTACGGGCCCGAGGGCGCCGTTCCTCCTCGGCATCGCTGCTCCCTGCGCTCGTCAGGATCGCGCTCGCGACAACCTCGAAGAGGTCGTCGGCGCGTGGCGCGAGCGAGGGTTGATCGCCGAGCCAGGCGAGCATGGCCACCAGCGCAAACAGATCGGTTCCGTCGATGTCGCTCCGCGCCGTGCCCGCGGCCTGGGCACGGGCGAGGAGCCGCGCACCGGCTGCGCGCAGGGTGACGCACGAAGCGTGGAGTGCGGATTCGGTGTCCTCGATGGCGGCGGCCATCAGCACGGTCACGCCTCGGTACTCGGTTGTCCACGCGACGCAGTCGCGTAGCCACGAAACGAGAGCGTCCTCGGGTGAGCTCAACGTCTCCAGCTCGGCTGCCTGTGCCGCCAACTCGTCGAAGCTCGTGCGGAGCAGGGCATCGAGCAGCGCCTCGCGCGTCGGGAAGTGACGCAGCAGCGTCGCGAGCCCGACATCGGCCCTGCGCGCGATGTCGCGCAGTGACACGTCGACGCCTTGCTCGGTGATGGCGGTGCCCGCTACTGCGAGCAGGTGGTCGCGGTTCTTCCTGGCGTCGGCCCGCACCTGTCCCCCTTGACTATCCGGATCAGTGGTCCATATATTCGGATCAGTGGTCCGTTTATGTGGATCACTGATCCGGATAAGTCTATCCCGCAGCGCGGGCAGGAGAAAACGATGCCGACACACACGATGAGGGCAGTCCGGCTCCATGAGCACGGTGGCCCTGAAGTTCTGCGTTACGACGAGGTGCCGATTCCCGAGCCGGGGCCGGGCACAGTACTCGTTCGCGTTCACGCGGTCGGCATCAATCCTCCGGACTGGTACCTGCGCGGCGGGCTGACCAGGATGCCCGGGAAGACGGAATCGACGGTCGGCCTGCCGGTGATTCCGGGGACGGACATGTCGGGCGTCGTCGAGGCCGTCGCCGCGGACGTGGACGGCCTCGCCGTAGGTGATGAAGTCTTCGGTCTTCTGCGTTTTCCCAGCTTCAACGGCAGCGCGTACGCCGAGTACGTGGCCGCGCCCGCGTCGGACCTCGCACGCAAGCCAGCCGGCATCGACCACGTACACGCCGCCGGGGCCCCCATGGCCGGGCTCACCGCGTGGCAGTTCCTGATCGAGGTCGGACACGATCACCCCTCGCCCTTCCAGGAGGCACGGCATCGCCCGACGGCACTCGACGCCGACACGACTGTGCTCGTCAACGGCGCCGCGGGCGGCGTGGGGCACTTCGCACTACAGCTGGCGAAATGGAAGGGCGCACGCGTCATCGCGGTGGCATCGGGCGCGCATGAATCGTTCCTGAGCGAACTCGGCGCCGACCAGTTCATCGACTACACCAAGAGTCGTCCCGAGGAACTCGTGCACGACGTCGACCTAGTGCTCGACACCGTCGGCGGCCCCGACAGCAAACGCTTCCTGCGCACGCTCAAGCGCGGCGGCGTCCAGTTCCCCGTACTTCCCGGGGACTTCGACGAAGAAGAGACCGCGAAGCTGGGCGTCACGGTCTCGAGCGCCCAGGTCCGCTCGAACGGCGCGCAGCTCGCTGAACTGGGGCGCCTGCTCGACGCGGGCACGGTCCGCGTCGCGATCGACAGCACGTTTGCGCTCGCGGATGCCCGAACCGCGCACGAACGCGCCGCCAGAGGGCACATCCAGGGCAAGATCGTGCTCACGGTCGCTTAGGAACGAACCACTTCACCGACGCGTCCGGCGCCCGTCCGCGGGGCACCGGCGTGGCCCCGGACCCGGCGGAAATCGGGTATCCGACCCAACACGGCCGCCAGACAGGTGAGTTGTGACGGTTCCGGGCAGGTGGGATCGGTGTCCGCGCAGTGGCGTTGATGGACACCGATCAGGGAGGATGGCACGCGAACGCGACCCCTGTTCGTGATCAAAAGCTTCGAGAGGCTTGATCATCAGGGGGTCGCGTCTCTCGTTGCCGAACCGGGCGAACCGACCAGCGCGGCGCGTACGCAGGCGGTCAGCTCGTCTCGCCGAATCAGAACGCAACAGCTCTGCCCCTCGACCGCTGCCATGCGGGCCGTCTGCAGGAAGATTGGCACAGCGCCCACATGAACCACGCGACGTCCGTACGGAACACGAGCACTGCGTTGAAGCAATGAATGTGAGGGATCGGGAAGTGATGAACAGTGCTGGAGCGGAGGTCGACGGCGCGCGCGGGGTGTTATCAGTGGACTCGACCGCCCCGGGCGCCGCACCGCGAGGACTCGACGCCTTCCGGCGCGGGTGGGAGACGCAGATCGGCGACGATGTCTTCCAACTGCCGGCCTTCAGCCCGGACACGATCGGTGACTTCCGGGTCAAGGGCCACGTGGCCAAGGTGCAGGGCGCGGCGATCGCCGATCTTCACGCCGCGTCGGCAACCCGGACCACGGACGTCCCGGGCGGCGATCAGGATCTGGTGGCGATGTACGTGGTGCAGCGCGGCGCGTGGACTCTGGGCGGCCCGCCGGGTTGCGGCGAGCAGACCGTACCGGCCGGGCAGTTCCTCGTCCGGCACGTCGGTCGCCTGTCGGCCTTCGAGACGTCGGCGCACCTCACGGCGAAGTTCTTCGTCCTGCCCCCCGGCGAGCTCAAACCCCTGCTCGGGAACCGGGCCATCACCGGGCCGGCGGACTCGGCCGAGATACGCCTGCTGACGGCCCTCACGGACATGATCCACACAACTGTGGCCGACCTCGGCCCGGCCGGTGTGGAAGCCGCCCACGCCGCCCTGATCGAGCTGGCCAAGGCGGTGACGAAGGGCCGGTTCGACGACGTAGAACCCCGGCTGGCTCCCGCGCTCACCCGGGCAGCCAAGGACCTCGCGGACCGCAGGCTCGCTGATCCCGAACTCTCTCCTGCGATGCTGGCGCGTGAACTCAACGTCTCCGTCCGTACGCTGCACCGGGCATTCGCCGCGGTGGGAGAGCAGGTGGCCACCTACATCCGCCACCGGCGACTGCAAGAGGCCCGGCTCGCCCTCAACGCGCCGTCAGATCGCCTGAGTATCTCGGAACTCGCCGCACACTGGCAGTTCGCGGACAGCAGCCACTTCACCCGGACCTTCAAGAAGCACTACGGTCAGACTCCCACCGAGTACGCCCGCTCGACCGGAGCAGCCTCGCTCTCGTCGAACCGGCACCCGCCGGGCCACTGGCCTGCCGAAAGCGCGTGACCAAAGGTACGACCGCAGTTCAGCCGATGCCGCCCAAGCGTGTCCCAAGCAAGGCAGGGCGGCGCTGTGGGCGGCCTGGGCATGTGACCGCGGCGGGATGTTGTCGATGAGGGCGCGGGTCTGGGTGACCTCGCCGGCGCTGCCCGCGGGGCCCTCGCAAGCAGGATGCCGGCAGCTGGTCGAAGACTCCGGCCGGCTGCCGGCGGTCCAGGCATCGGGGATGAGCGTTGTGGAAGCGCCGTGGGCGCTGAGGAAGGCTCAGTCGATCAGTTCGGCGGCCCGTTCGGCGATGGCGTAGACGGTCGCGTTGGTGTTGGCCGAGGGGATGGACGGCATCACCGAGGCATCGGCGACCCGCAGTCCGCCTATTCCGTGCACGCGAAGGTTCGCAGGGTCGACGACGGCATCGGCGTCGGTTCCCATGCGGCAGGTGCCGGTGAAGTGGAAGTAGGGGCCGGTGGCCTTGCGGATGAACTCGTCCACGGATTCGCCGCTCGTCCCGGCGCCCGGCACCGCTTCCTGCTTGCGCCAGTCGGCGAACGCGTCGGCCTCCCCGATGCGGCGTGCCAGGGCCAGGCCCTTGCGCATGACCTCCAGGTCACGGTCGTCGCTCAGGTAGCCGGGGTCGACGACGGGAGCGCTGCCGGGACTGGCGTCCGCCAGGCGCACGGTGCCGCTGCTGTGCGGAGCCATCGCGGAGAAAGCGATGGAGTAGCCGTTGGCCGGCGGCCGGCCCCATGCCGACGGGAGCGGTGCGGCGACGACGTAGACCTGAAGGTCCGGCCGGGCCGCGGCGGGGTCGCTGTACAGCAGGCCCATCATTTCGGCCGGCGGGTTGGCAGGAACGAACGGTACGGGCTGGATGGCCTCGTACACCACGCCCGCCATCGGATGGTCCTGCAGATGGGAGCCCACTCCCGGCAGGTCGGCGACGACGTCGATGCCGTGTTCCTCAAGGTGTTGTGCCGGGCCGATCCCTGACAGCATCAGGAGGTGTGCGGAACCGATGGCTCCGGCGGTCAGTACCACCTCGGCGCTGTCGACGGACAGGTGTTCCCCACCGATGGTGTACTCGACGCCGGTGCAGCGGCCCGCGGTGGTGCGCAGCCGCTGCACGGTCGCGTCCGTGACGACGTCCAGGTTCGGCCGGTCGAGGAACGGACGGATGTAGGCGTCGGCCGCGCTCTGGCGGGCGCCGCCGGGCAGATTCATGTCACTCCACCCGAACCCGGTCTCCAGCCCGCTGCCGATGTCATCGGCGCGTGCGAACCCAGCCTCCACCGCGGCGTCGACGCCCGCCGTGGCCAGGGGATGGGGTTCCGGGACCGGGGCGACCGCGACCGGCCCGTCCGTGCCCCGCACGGAGGCATTACGGCCGCGAGTGCTCTCGCTGCGGCGGAAATAGGGCAGCAGATCGTCGAAACCCCAGCCTGGAGCACCGAGGCCGGGCCATTCGTCGTAACCGGAGCGGTGCCCCCGCAGGTGGTAGAGGCCGTTGATGCTCGACGATCCGCCGAGGGCCTTGCCGCGCAGCACGTCAGCGGTCCTGCCTGTACCGGCCTGCACGGTCGAGGCGCCCAGCCAGAGGGATGACGGGTCAAACCCCAGGAAGCCCCAAGGAGATGCCATCGTCTCGGTTGCGTCCCGGGCTCCGGCCTCCAGCAGCAACACCCGCACGCCGGGGCGTTCCGAAAGCCGGGAGGCAATCACGCATCCCGCCGTCCCCGCTCCCACCACGACATAGTCATAAGGACTCTTGCCCATCATGTCTCCGCTTTCCACGGCAGCCTTGTCCGACCACCGGATTTCAGAAACCAGCTCCTCGACGATCAAGGAGCTGATTATGCTTATGTACTAAAGGGGTCCAAAAGCGAGGATGGCTGTCTTCGCGTCAGCCCTGTGGGTCGCCCAGCCGCGTCCGGGCTCGGCGCGCAGAAGGCGTGGAACCGGCTGATCAGCAACGAGCGGGCTCCGGTGGAGCTTGGCTGTCCGGATGGATGCCCGCCACGCGCCCCTGCTGGTGTGGGCGTTGCCGGTGCCGACGGACACCGTGGTGACCCGATGGCGAACGACCACCTTGATCCGGCGGGCCCGCGATCCGCACACGGCCGATCACCCCGTTGGGGATGTCCATGTCGGCGCCGGTACCTGCGATGACGGAATTCTCCTGGTTCACGATTTTCTCGTCTTTGGTGTGTATCCGTCCAGGAACAGCCCGGGTGTTCCCTCTGCCCTCGAAGCTTAGGAAAACCGAGACGGCACGCACTTGAACCACCGCGACGTCCGTTCGGAACCTGAGCGCCATAGAACAACGTTGGAGCACATGCTTCGGTTCGTTCACGGGCGGGCAGGGAGCGCGAGACAGCCGGCGTCACACAGCACCGCGGCAGACCCCCGGCTTCCCAGCCCTCGCTGTAGGGCTAGGAGCAGCCAGACCAACGACGTTGTCGGCTATTGATGTCGAGGCCTGACGAGCTGAGAGTTCGGTCCGCGAAGACCCACAAAAGAAGGTCACGCCCTCCGCATCGGCGTAGGCGAACACGTCGGCCAACGTTCGCAGGCGCAGTCCGGGCTGGTCGAGGACGGCGAAGCCGCGGTCGCAAGCAACGGGCGGATCTCGCCGATGGTCTCGGTGACGGTGGAGCGGCCGACCCCGTACAGTCCGGCGAGCGCGGCGTGTGGGAGCTGAGTGCGCAGGTGGACCAGCGCGACCAGCACCCGGTCGGTGAAGACCAGTTCGCGCTTGCGGGTCGCCCCGGCGGCACGGTGACGTTTCCTTGCCCGCCGCTGAGGCAACGCCGATTTCCGCCGGGCCTGCCACGGCCCGGCCAACTCCTCGGTCAAACCACCGAGATGTGCACGCGAGACGCCCGTGAAGGCCGGATGGGACAAGGCCGCACGGGCCCACGTCTTGGTCGCACCTGAAGAACCCGTGCGGCCGCCTCCACGTCACGGCCGGTGACCGTGCTCATGGTTGGCAGGCAGGACTGATGTTCTCCTCCAGGAACGCCGAAACCGCCTCGGTGAATGCCTCCGGTGCTGCGTGGTGGATCAGGTGCCCGACGGGGATGGTGACCACTTGGCTGCCGGGGATGCGGCGGGCCAGCTCGGCGACGCCGTCCTGGGGAACATGGCTGTGCGGTCCTCCCGCGAGCACGAGGGTCCTGGCGGTGATCCGGCCGAGTCGCTCCAGCCACCTGGGGTCAGGCACATCGATCTGCCGCCTGATGGCCAAAACCATCTCCCAGTCGAAGGTCAGGGCGCCGTCCGGCCTGGTCGGGGTGGTCCGCTCCCGGGGACGCGGGACGGGGACGTCCTCCAGGACGAGCCGGCTCACCCGCTGCGGATGGTCCTCCGCGAGCAGGTAGGCCACGATCCCGCCCATGGAGTGCCCGATCAGATCCACTGGGCCGAGTCCCAGTGCGTCCAGGAACCGGAGCACATCGGCCTGCATGAGTTCGAGCGAGTAGTCCCCCGGCCAGTCGCTTCGGCCGTGACCGCGAAGATCAAGGGCATACGCCCGTCGACTCCGGGCGAGGGCGGGCACGACCGCCTCCCAGTCGGTGGCATCCTCGCCCAGCGCGTGCAACAGAACGAGCGGCGGAGCATCCGGCGGACCCGATATCCGATAGGCCAGCCGGACCCCGCCAACGTCGACCGAGCGTTGATCAACCATGTCCGGAGGATAGGCGGACGGATCCTGCCGCAGGATCGGCGTTCACCAGCGGCCGAACCACCATCCTCAGTCAGCATCAACATCCCGGGTCCTCAGCCACACGGTTCCAGGGGTCGTCCTGTCTGTGCTGGAGCCTGGCCGAACGGGTCTCGGTAGTTGGCCAGACGCTCAGCTTGCGAAGGCGGCGAGCCGCCGGCCGTGGCACCGTGCGCCGTTACCTCACCGCCGACTCCACACCACCTGTGCGAGCCGAACTCGCCATCTTCTCGGCAGCAGCCAGGGCGGTGAGGCCCTGGATCTCCTCCCCGGCCTCGATGACTGCACGTTTGACTTCAAGGGTCAGGCCGACCGACGTCTTGATGACGCCTCGCACCAGCGGTTTCGCCACTCTTTTGGCCAGAGGGGCCGCAATCACGCCGACGAGGAAGGGAGGAACAACAGGGAGCATGCGTGAACCCTCTTCTTGTGTGCACAGCACGACTGCCGACGCCGCACGAGCCGATACCGTCCGACCGACAAGGCTGGGCAGGAATGTCACCCCCACCAAAAACACGATAGTCGGACCTCGGCCGATGCGCCCGTAGACGCCGGCGCTGTTCATCCGGTCGGGCGGAAGCTCGCCGGAGCGGACCGTGGCTGCGCAACGGGATCAGAACGGCTTCGGCGCCCCCGGCCCGCACTGGTCCAGCAGCGAGTCCACCACCTGCACAACGAAATCCGGTACGCGATCCGGGAAGTCGTGGCCGGTTCCCTCTGGGGTGTAGACCCTCCGCCCCCTGCTGGAGGCCGCGAGGAACCGCTCTCTCACGGTGAGGAAGAAGTGCCGTACCCGGGCGCTCTCCTCCGGATCGTCGACCGCGTCGAAGATCTCGCCACCGCCCGTCAGATCGCGTGGCGCCACGAGGAGGAGGGGCAGCGAGCCGAGCTCGCCGTCGTGCACGGCCGTCTGCCAGCCGTCTCTGGTGATGCCGTCCGGCGACAGTTCTCGCAGGATCGATGCCGCGGCGCAGCTCGCCTTGGTCCTGAGCTCGATCACGGCGAGAACCTGCGCCGGGTCGTCGGAGGTGTGTGTCTCCTCCTTGCCCGCGAGAGGGTGGAGGCCGAAGAGGTGACGCAGCGCGAGGACGGTCTGGTCCCTCGGGGCACGTCGCAGGGCCGGAAGCGCCGGGCCGAAGGCGACGGCATCGGGCGGGGTCGGATCGAGCAGTACCAGACCGGCCACCAGGTCAGGGCGGCGCCTGGCGGCGTTGGCCATGAGCAGTCCCCCGAACGAGTGCCCCACGAAGACGTAGGGCCCCTGCTCACCGGCCCGTTCCAGCGCCGTGAGCAGTTCGACGGCTTCTGCCGCCGTCGTGCGCGGGAACGGGCCCGGGTCGCTCCAGCCGGACCCCGGACGGTCCACCAGGACCGAACGCATCTGTTCCCGCGCCAGCGCGTGCAGCCGGTACATGGCGTATCCGCCGGCATGGCCGCCCGGCATCCAGACCACGGTGGGCCTCGGTCCGGCGTCTCCCTCGGCCCGGACATGCATGCGGTAGCCGCCCACGTCGACCATTCGTCCGGGTGGCGGATACCTCCCGCGTATCCGGCCCACATGCACCAGATGGCGGAACGACCCGAGACCGAGTGCGAGGGCCACGGACCACAGCACACCGCCGAGAATCCGCCGGCCGGTACCCCTGGATACACACCGTGCACCCGCGGCCGCCGGCAGCAGAGCGATGCCCAGCCCGGCCCAGTCGCGGCTGAGCAGCCGGAGTATCGCGTCGGCGGCACGTCTTCCCGGTCGCATGGTCCCTTCTCCGTCCCAGCCTTCGCGGCCGCTGCCGGGGACACCGCACGTCTCAGCGACCGGTACGATCATCGTCCCCTGGGAACCCCGAGGGCGCCATGCGCGGTGCCGGGACCCCGCCTTCCGTCACAGCCGTGGGTGTGCGCCGTGGACTTCCAGGTTCTCGATACGGGCATTCGCCATCGGGCCCGACCGGCGCCTCACGCGCGCGCAAGGCGTGCTGCCACGTCCGCGACCACTTCGGCCTCGCGGGCTGCGAGGTAGAAGTGATCCCCGGGGAACGGGCACAGTTCGAAGGAGCCCGGGGCGGCGAGGCCGGACCAGGCGAGGACCCCGTCGAGCGCGCAACTCGGATCGTCCTGGCCGACGTACGCGGTGATCGGCGCCTTGACCGGAGCCGGATTCGGGGGGTGGTAGCCCTCGATCAGCCGGTAGTCCGAACGGAGGGCGGGCAGCAGGAGGTCACGCAGCTCCGGGATGTCGTAGGCCTCCGAGTGCAGGTCTCCGAGGTGCCGGACGTGGGTGATCAGGGTTTCGTCGTCGGCGTCGTGCAGCGCGACGCGTTCGGCCCACCCGGGGGCTTCGTGTGCGGAGACCAGCAGGTGCTCGGGGACCATGCCGCGGGTCTCCAGCCGCAGGGCCACCTCGTAGGCGACGCAGGCGCCCATGCTGTGCCCGAAGAGCGCCAGCGGCCGGTCGAGCCAGGGCCGCAGTGCGTCCTCGATCGTGTCGGCCAGGGTGGCCATGTCCTCGATGCAGGCTTCCGCAAGCCGGTCCTGGCGGCCGGGGTACCGCACGGCGAGCACCTCGACGTCCGTCGGCAGCAGCGCGGGCCAGCCGTGGAACAGCTGTGCCGTGCCGCCGGCGTGCGGGAAACACACCAGTCGGAGCCTGGGGTCCGCCGCACGCCGGTGAACACGGAACCACTTCTTCGCGTCGGTCGCCGTCATCGCCGACGGCTCCCGCGCAGGTGCAGGGAGCCGAGCCCGGCGAGAAAGGCGGGAAGCTGCTCCACCGCCTTCGTGGATACGTGTGCGGGCCGCACGGTGCGGCGCCGGCGATCGGTCACGACGAGTCTGCAGGCACCGCCTTCCTGGACGAGTTCCGCGGAATACAGGGGGGTTCCGGTCGCATACATCCGACCTGCCTCCATCAGGGTGTCGTGATGGCCGATACGGCGCAGTCCACCATGTCACCGGTGGTGTGGCGGTCGCATGCGAGAGGCCGGGACGACGAACGGCCGCTGTGTCCGCCGAAGACCCCATGGAACAAAGTCAACTTTGTCACGGAGGGACTTGAGCGGAAAGGAACGGGATTGCTCCGGCCGGGACTTGGCAGTCTCGACCGGTTGCGCAGACGAAAACGTGCCCGTGACATCGGGACGAGCCAGAATCACACGGAGAGTCGGCGGGCAGACTCAGTGCGCCTTGGCGGCGACCGAACCGGCGCTACGGGCCTTGGGAGCGGCCGAACCGGCGCTACGGGCCTTGCCGGCGGGCTTGGCCTGACGGCCGGTCCGTCCCTCGTGGGCCTTTGCCGCTACGGGCGCCGGCTTGGCGGCCGCTCCGGCCCGGCCCGCGGTGCCGTCCTCCGGGGCGCCGACACCGTGTCCGGCTCCCGGTGTCGTCTGGGCTGCGAGCACCTCGGCAGTCGCCTCGGCAGCGAGATCATGGATTCCCTCGCCGGCTTCATGGACGGCCCTCTTGACCTCGATTCCCAGGCCCACCGTCGCTTTGACGACCCCTCGCACCAAGGGCTTGCCCAGCCTCTTCACCAGGGATACGGCGATCAGACCGATCAGGAAAGGAGGTACTACAGGCGGCATGGCACAGCATCCTTCTCTTCTGTCGAGGAGATGATGATTGGATGGACGCACTCCGCTTCAGCGGACCCGCACCCTCCATCACAGAGAGTATCCAAGGACGGGTAAGCGGCTACCAATTCCCTGTGGCCTTCACTCATTCGAGTAGAGCGGCTTTCCCTGGAAACCTGTTCGGCCGCATGCCCCGTGCAGTTCCCTCTCCACCCGTCGGCGCAGGGCGGGAAACGGCAGCGTGCCGCCGGCCAGCACGGTCTCGTGAAAGGCGCGCACGTCGAACTCGGCACCGGCGCCGCGTTCGCACGCTGCCCGCAATGCCGTGAACTCCGCATGACCCGCCCGGTACGTCAGCGCCTGCCCCGGCAGATCGGTCGCGTAGCGCAACAACTCGGTCGTGATCTGCCGTTCGGACTCGGCTGCCGCGTGGGCCCGCATGAAGGTGCGTGCCTCCTCCAGTGTCATCGTCCCGAGGTTGAGGCCGGTGTCGACGACGAGGCGCTGCGCGGTGAACCGTTCATGGGCCAGTCGTCCGTACGCGTCCCACGGGTCGTCGTACAGCCCCATCTCCCAGGCGAGCCCTGCCGCGTACTCCGCCCAGCCCTCCTCGAACCCGCCGAAGGCAGCCAGCTCGCGCCGCAGGTCGGGCAGCGCGGTGTTCTCGGCCTGGCGGGCGAGGTGGAAGTGATGTCCGGGCGACAGCTCGTGGTAGATGAGCGCGGCCGCGCCGAGCAGTGACCGATGTGCCAGGTCCGAGGCGTTGTAGCGGTAGCGTCCCACCGGTTGCGTGGCGGTCGGCGGTTCGTAGTAGCCGAACGTCATCGACCCCTCCAGCGCCGGGTCGAGGCGGGCCACGTCGTAGGGGGCGCGGGGCAGGACCGCGAACCAGCGTGCCAGCAGCGGTGTGAGGCGGTCGAGGTGTCCGCGGTAGCGGGCTTCGACCTCCTCCGGGGTGGCGGCGTACAGGCGCGGCTCGGTCGCGAGCCGTTCGTGGAACTCCGCCTCGGTCCCCGCGAAACCGAGCGTGTTGCGCATCTCCCGCATCCGCTCGCCGAGTTCGCGGCAGTGCTCCCGGCCGAGTTCGTGGAGGCGTTCGGGTGGTGTGTCGCCGGATGTGTACGTCCTGACGAAGGCGCGGTACGCCGCCTCGCCTTCCGGGTAGTGGGCCCAGCCGACGGCCTGCGGCGCCCGCCGGAGGTAGTGCGGGTCACCCACGAGGGCGACGAGGCGGTCGAACGCCGGCTCCAGTTCGGTGGCCACGAGCCGCTCGACCGTGTCGCGCAGGTGCCCCCGGCTCGCCGCGTCGAGCCGGGTGAGCCGCCCGGCGCCCGCCCGGACGTACCGTGCCGACGACGCCCGCAGACGGGTGAGTGTGGTGTGGACGCCGGTCAGGGCCGGAACGGGGATGTGAAAGCCCCGCTCCGCCTGCCCGGCGACCTTGTCACCGATCGTCGCGACGCAACCGGCCAGGTCCCGTACGAGGGTCACGTACCGGTCCGCGTCGGCTCGGTGCTCGAAGCGGAACGGGCGGAAGACGGTGTCACCGTACTGCTGGAGGCGGAAGAGCTGGTACGGCGTCGCGGTGGGGGTGAGCCAGTGGAAACGTCCCGCCTCCGCTTCCTGTTCGGCCAGTGCCCGAAGGAAGCCCGCTGTGTCGGCGGCGGGACCGGACAGCTCCGCCGGTCGCAGCACACGCAGCCGGTTCAGCATCCCGGCAGCGAACCCGGCGCGCTCGTCGGCCTCCGCCGCGGACACCCCCGGCAGCGACTCGACCGGCAGCCCGCGGCGCGTGCGCAGCGACGGCTCGCGTGCGAGCAGGAAGTCCCAGTACGAGGTCGCGAGTCGGTCGATCTCTCGCGTCGTCGAGTCGTCCGGGGAGTCCCCTGGATTGATGACCATGTCGCCAGTGTGCGCCTCGAGGTGACGCAGCGTCAGCAACGAGGCCGTGAAACCGCGCGTCGGCCGGCCTCACTCGGACGGGGGAAATAGTCCCGCATGTTGGCGTCCGGCCCGGGGAAGCCCGGCCGACGCCGTCGATCGCGCTGGCACGATGAGCGCCATGCACCGCCGGACCGTGTCGTCTCCCAGGGCTCGGTCGGTCGTGGCGGCGGCCGGCGCCGTCCTGTCAGCCATGCCGGCCGGTTGCGGCGGCGACGTGTCGTCGACGCGCACTCCTGTGGTCGTGGGGGGGGCACCGTCACGATCGCCACCGCCTCCGGGACCCCGAGCTTCAACCCGTACTCGCAGTTCGGCCTTTCACTGGCTCCTCGTGCCTACGACTCATTGGTCGATGTGGCGCGGGACGGGCGTGTGGTGTCGGCCCCTGGCCGAGGCGCCGCCTCTCGAACCGTCATGGGCTGACGTTCGGCCATCAGCGCCCGTTCACGAAGCCGGTGCCGTCCGGCAGTCGATGTGCGGGACGACACCGGCTTCATTGATCCGGAAGCGGTCTACCAGCGGCCGCGTGCCGACGCCGAGCCGAGCTTGGAACTCAGCACCGACAGGAATACCGGGAGCCTGGCCACCGCGGATTCGGGAACCGGGGTGACCTGGACCGTGTCCCGCACCACGTCCTGCACCACGAGTTTGTAGGTGCCGTCTTCCTCGACGAGTTCGGCGGCGTAGAGCAGTGTTTCCACCAGGGGTCCTTCGGTCGTGTCGTGCGGCGGGGTCAGGAGCCGTTGAGCCAGGCGTTCCATGCCTTGGTGGCCAGCTCTTCGTCCGCGCCCTCGGCGAACAGGTGGTGGCCCAGCCAGATCGGCCAGTTCCAGGAGCTGCCGTTGAAGAACCGGTACAGCGCGTCCGGGCCTCGCAGGCCGACGAAGTCAGGGCTCAGCCAGTCCACGACCACCTCCGTCGAACCGCCGTCCGTGCCCGGGAGGTCGAGCGACAACCGGTCGCCGACGGCCGCGTCGTCGTCGAGGCCGAGGCGCCGGCACAGGGCGGCGAAGTCGGCGGGGTCTTCGGTGGACTCGCCACGGGCGGCCCTGACGTAGACGGCGGGGCGGCCGGCGAAGTGCCTCAGGTACTCGGGGAGGGAGTGCTGGTAGAAGTCGACGTGCTTCTCGGCCGCGTCCGCCTTCGTGTCCCAGTTCCAGGTGTCGTCGACGACGCCCGTGTGCACCCAGTGGATTCCCATCCGCAGGTGGCTCGCGCCGCCGTCGGCCGGCTCGATGCGGTAGGTGAGCGTGTTGGAGAACCCGCCGTCCTGGGTGGCCCGAACCGCGAAGTGGTGCGGCGGCTCCCACGCCACGACGGTGCTGTCGCCGCGCGTGGCCTTTCCGCCGACGTGCGGCTCGACCTCCATCGGGTAGAGCCAGCCGAGGTTGCCGGCGCCGGTGGCGACCGCGTCCCAGACCTGTTCGGGCGTGGCGGGCAGGTCCTGTTCCCGGCGGACCTCGAGCTCTCGGGCCATGGTCACTTCTCCTTCGTCGTTCATGGGTCAGTAGGTGAGCGGAAGCGCGGTGAGCCGCCGTTGCAGCGGGTTGGGCCGCCAGTCGAGTACCGCGCCGTCAGCGAGCCGCAGGTGCGGGAGCCGGCGGACCAGCGTGCCGACGGCCACCTCCGCCTGGAGCTTGGCCAACGGACCGCCGAGGCAGAAGTGCGGGCCGTTGCCGAAGCTGAGGTGCCGGTTGCCCGGGCGGGTCAGGTCGAGCCGGTCGGGGTCCTCGAAGCGCTCGGGATCCCGGTTGGTCGCGGCGAGGAACAGGTAGGCCAGCTCGCCCTCGCGCAGTGTCCGCCCGCCGATCTCGATGTCCTCGGCGGCGACCCGGACGATCGCCTGGGTCGGCGTGTCGTAGCGGGCGAGTTCGTCGACGGCCGTGCGGATCAGCATCGGGTCCTCGCGCAGCCGGGCCAGCTGGTCGGGGTGGCGCAGCAGGGCGAGCATGCCGTTGCCGACCAGGTGGGTGGTGGTCTCGTCGCCGGCGGTGATCAGGACGAAGCAGGTGGACAGCAGCTCGGAGTCGGTGAGCCGGTCGTCCTGTGCCTGGGTGGCGACCAGGGCGCTGATGAGGTCGTCGCCGGGGTCGGCCCGGCGGTGGCGGACGAGCCGGGCGAGGTACTCCTCGTACTGCTCGATCGCCGCCTCGGACTTGTCGATGTCCTCGCTCAGCCGGCCGAAGCGGTGGAACCAGGTCTTGACCTGCGGGAGGTCCTCGGGCGGGATGCCGAAGAGCTCGCAGACGACGGACAGCGGCAGCGGGGAGGCGACCGCCTCGATCAGGTCCATGGCCGGCCCGGCCGCGACCGCCTCGTCGATGAGCCGGTCGACGATCCGCTGGATGCCGTCGCGCAGGGCTTCGACGCGCCGGGCGGTGAAGGCACGGTTGGCCAGCCTGCGCAGCCGGGCGTGGTCCGGCGGGTCGGTGTTGCTCATCACCCGGCCGAGCCGGTCGGTGAGCCGGCTGAAGGCCTTGAGGTCGCCGCCGAGCGCACTGTAGGCGCGGGTCATCCGGTCCCGGTCGTTGGACAGCCGCAGGTCGCTCAGGGCCGCCTCGACGTCGGCGTACCGGGTGAGGTACCAGATGCCCTGGGCGCTGCGGTGGACCGGGTCCTCGCGGCGCATGCGGGCGTAGAACGGGTACGGGTCCCGGCGTGCCTCGGGCGTGAGCAGGGCCGCGGCGAGGTCGTCGGACCGGGCGAGGCCCGCGCTGGCGCGGGCCTCGTCGGTGGTTTCGGTCAGGTTCACTGCGAGCCTCGCTACCGCTGGGCGTTCATGGCGTCGGCGAGGCTCTTGGGCCGCATGTCGGTCCAGGACCGCTCGACGTACTCCAGGCAGGCGGCGTGGGTGTCGGGTCCGTGGGCGACGCTCCAGCCGTCGGGGACGTCCGCGAACTGCGGCCACAGCGAGTGCTGGTTCTCGTCGTTGGTGAGCACGAGGAAGGTGCCGTCCTCGTCGTCGAACGGGTTGGTCATGGGAATCAGTCCTCCTGGTGGTGGGTTGGGGTGTCACCGGTGACCTCGGCGAGGCGGGCGGCCAGGATCGGTCCGATCTGGGCCAGTGAGCCGGCTTCGGTCATCCGGTTGTGCCGAGTGGTGATCTCGTGCGATTCGATCCGGCCCGCGATGTACGGGCGCCAGGTCGCGGGCCCGGCGTCGTCCCCGTCGCGGTCGATCGTCGAGTTGAACAGCAGCAGGTCGCCGTCGAACCCGGCGGGGACGAAGTCGACCGCCAGCCTCGCGTTGTTGATCATGATGTGGACGATGACCTCGATCTGCTGCTCCGTCAGGCCCTGCAGTGCGCTGCCCCGCCGGTTCAGGACCTCGGCGACCTCGGCGTAGGTCAGCTCCCGGTCGCCCAGCTCGTCCGGGTCGACGTCGAGCACACCGACGAGCACGTCCCGCTCGGTGGGCACGGGCATCTCCTCGAACTGCACGTCCTTCACCGGATAGGCGTCGAGGATGGCCAGCAGCGCGGTCCGCTCGCCGCGCGCCTGCAGCTCGCAGGCGACCGCGTGGGCGATCAGCCCGCCGGCCGACCAGCCGAGCAGCAGGTACGGGCCCTCGGGCTGGATCTTGCGGATCTGGTCGGCGTAGTCGGCCGCCATCTCCTCGTAGGACGTCGGCAAGGGTTCGGGCCGGCCGAGGCCGCGCGCCTGGATCGCGTAGACCGGGTGCTGGGGACCGATGTGGTTCAGGAGCCCGCTGTACGACCAGCTGATGCCGCCGCCGGGGTGGATGCAGAACAGCGGCGTACCGGTCCCGGTCGAACGCAGCGGCAGCACCACGTCCAACGCGTCGGCGGGGTCGTCCATGACCAGGCGCTCGGTGAGACCGGCCACGGTCGGCGCCTCGAACAGCATGCGCAGGCCGAGCTCCAGGCCGAGGGTCTCGCGGACGCGGGAGGCCAGGCGGGCGGCCAGCAGCGAGTGCCCGCCCAGATCGAAGAAGTTGTCGTCGATGTGCACCTGTTCCCGGCCGAGGACCTCGGCGAAGAGGCCGCACAGCAGCTGCTCCCGCGGCGTCCGGGGGCCGCGTCCGGTGCCCTGCGCCCCGTACTCGGGGGCGGGCAGGGCGGCCCGGTCCAGCTTGCCGTTGGCGGTCAACGGCAGCGTGTCCAGGGTGACGAACGCCGACGGCACCATGTAGTCGGGCAGGTCACGGCGCAGTCGCCCGGAGAGCTCGCCCGCCTCGGGCGCGCCCTCGGGGGCGGCCACCAGATAGGCCACCAGCCGCTTGTCGCCGGGCCGGTCCTCGCGGGCGACGACGGCCGCCTGGGCGACGCCCGGGCAGCTCGCGAGGATCGCCTCGATCTCGCCGGGCTCGATCCGCAGGCCGCGGAGCTTGACCTGGTGGTCGGTCCGTCCGGCGAACTCCAGTGTGCCCTCGGCCGGCCACCACGCCAGGTCGCCGGTGCGGTACATCCGGCTCCCGGGCGGCCCGTACGGGTCGGCGGTGAAGCGCTCCGCCGTCAGGCCGGGTCGGCCGAGGTAGCCGCGGGCCACGCCCGTCCCCGCGAGGTACAGCTCGCCGACCAGGCCCGTGGGCACCGGCCGCAGGCGGTCGTCGAGCACGTAGGCGCGCATGTTCGCCATCGGCCCGCCGATCGGTACGGTCGCGGCGTGCTCGGGGAGGCTGTGCACCGGGTGGCGGGTGGCCAGGGTCGTGGCCTCGGTGGGCCCGTAGCCGTTGACCACCTCGATGCCGGGGCAGACCTCCAGCACCCGGGCGACGGCGGCCGGGGAGACCACGTCACCGCCGGTCCACACCTCGCGGACCCCCGCGAGCAGGGCCGGCCGCTCCTCGGCGACCAGGCGGAACAGCCCGGCCGTCAGCCACAGTCCGGTCACCCCGTGTGTGCTGATCGTGTGCTGCAGCAGGTCGAGGTCGAGCCGCTCGGGCGGTGCGACCACGACCCGGCCGCCGCCCAGCAGCGGCACCCACAGCTCGTAGGTCGAGAGGTCGAAGGCGGTCGGGGAGTGCATCAGCACCCGCTCGTGTCCGCCGCCGTGATATTCGGGGGTGAGCGCGAGGCCCACCACGTCGCGGTGGGTGACGGCCACGCCCTTGGGCCGGCCGGTCGAGCCTGAGGTGTACATCACGTACGCCAACTGCCGCTGGTCGCAGCGTACTTCGATGCCGGACGCGTCGGGCTCGCCCTCGATCAACGCGGTCAGCACGTCCTCGGTGAGCACCAGGGCGGCCCCGGCCTCCTGGAGGATCAGGTCGATCCGGGACTGCGGGAAACGCGAGTCGAGGGGCGCGTAGGCGCCGCCCGCCTTGATGATCGCCAGGAGCGCCACGACGAGGTCCGCCGAGCGGTCGAGCAGCACCGCGACCGGTGTCTCCGGTCGTACGCCCTGGCGGATCAGTGCCCGCGCGAGGCGGTTGGACCGCTGGTCGAGTTCCCGGTAGCTCAGCTCGGTGGCGCCCGCCACGACGGCCACCGCGTCCGGGGTGGCGCGCACCTGACGGGCGAACAGCTCCGGCAGCGCGGCCTCGGGCAGCTCGACCGCGGCGCCGGTGGACCGGGACAGCAGCCGGCGGCGTTCCTCGCCCGACATGATGTCGATCCGGCTGATCGGCCGGCCGGGGTCGGCGACCGCCGCGCGCAGCAGCCGTGCCCAGCGCTCGAACAGCAGCTCCACGGTGGCCGGGTCGAACAGGTCGGTGGCGTACTCCACCGCGCCGACCAGTCCGTCGGGGTCGCCGTCCGGGCGGAACTGCTCGGCCAGGCTGAACGTCAGGTCGACCCGCGAGGTCCCGGTCGACGCCTCCAGGTGGCCGGTCTCCAGGCCCGGCAGGGCGAACTCGCCCACCGGCGCGTTCTGCAGGGCCAGCATGATCTGGAACAGCGGGTGGTGCGACAGCGAACGGGCCGGGTTGACCACCTCGACCAGGTACTCGAACGGCACGTCCTGGTGGTCGTAGGCGGCGAGCGCCTTCTGCCGCACCCGGCCGAGCAGTTCGGCGAAGCCGGGGTCGCCGCTCGTGTCGGTGCGCAGCACCAGGGTGTTGACGAAGAAGCCGACGAGGTCGTCCAGCGCCTGGTCGGTACGGCCGGCGATCGGGCTGCCCACGGGGATGTCCGTACCGGCACCGAGCCGGGTGAGCAGCGCGGCGAGGCCGGCCTGGAGCACCATGAACATGCTGGCGCCGCGCTCGGCGGCCAGGTCCCGCAGTGCCTGGTGCAGTTCGGGGTCCAGCCGGACCACGACCCGGCTGCCCAGCTGGGAGGCCACCGGCGGCCGGGGCCGGTCGGCGGGCAGCTGAACCTGCTGCGGAATGCCCGCCAGTTCGTCCTTCCAGTAGGCCAGTTGCCGGGCGAACAGGCTGTCCGGGTCGGCGGTGTCGCCGAGCAGGTCGCGTTGCCAGCAGGTGTAGTCGGCGTACTGCACCGGCAGCGGGGCCCACTGCGGCTCCTCGCCCCGGCAGCGCGCCGTGTAGGCGGCCGCGAGGTCGCCGGAGAGCGGCCCCATCGACCAGCCGTCGGCGGCGATGTGGTGGACCACGACCAGCAGCACGTGCCGGTCGGGGGCGAGCGCGTACAGCTCCGCCCGGACCGGCGGCTCCGCCGCCAGGTCGAAGCCTCGCCGGGCCGTCTGCGCCAGCCGCCCGGCCAGCCGGCTCTCGTCGAGCTCGACCACCGGCAGCTCCGGGTGCGCCTGTGAGGCGCTCAGCACGACCTGGTACGGCACACCGTCCGTCTCGCGGAAGACCGTCCGCAGGCTCTCGTGCCGGGCGATCACGTCCGCGAGCGCGGCGTGCAGGGCCGGGCGGTCGAGTTCGCCGGTCAGACTCAGGGCGAGCGGCATGTTGTAGGTGGCGCTCGGGCCGTCCATCCGGTGCAGGAACCACAGGCGGCGTTGGGCGAAGGACAGCGGGACCTTCCCCCAGCCTTCGGCCGGGGGTGCCCCCATGGGTCGCGGCCGGGCGGTCAGCGCGGGCCGCGCCGTGCCGGAGCCGTCGAGGCGGGCCGCGAGTCCGGCCACGGTCGGCGTCTCGAACAGAGTCCGGACCTCGAGCTCCGCGCCGAGGGTCGCCCGGACGCGGGAGGCCAGGCGGGTCGCCAGCAGTGAGTGTCCGCCCAGGTCGAAGAAGCTGTCCTCGACACCGACCTGGGCCAGGCCGAGCACCTCGGCGAACAGCTCGGCGAGGAGCTGTTCCTGCGGGGTCCGCGGCGCCCGCCCGGCTCCGGCCGGGCCCGGGTCGGGCGCGGGCAGCGCGCGGCGGTCGAGCTTGCCGCTGGCCGTCAGCGGCAACGTCTCCAGCGCCACGAACGCCGACGGGATCAGGTAGTCGGGCAGTCGCCCGCGCAGCCATTCGCGGAGTTCGCCGATGAGGGCGCCCGTGCCCCGGCTGCCGGTCGGGCGGTTGGTCAACGAAGACAGCGGCGTGCCGGCGGTCCGGGCCGACCGGTACGGCTCGGCCGGGGAGTCGTGATGCGCCCACGGGGCGGCGAAGACGACGTCCAAGGCGTCGGCCGCGGTGGCCGACCAGGTGACGCCCACCCAGCGGTCGAACTCCAGCCCGATGACCCGGAAGTCCTCCGGGTCGGGGAGTTCGCTCTCCTCCGGTCCGTGCAGCCGCTCCAGCAGTTCGGCGAGCGAGCCGCCGCCGTTCTGCAGTGCCCGGGAAAGGGCGGCCTCGCGCAGCACCCGGCGGTTCGGCACTCCGGTGATCCGCAGCACGTCGGCGGGCGGCTGGGCGAGGAGTTCGCGCAGCTCGGCCGGTCCCGCGAGCCGGTGTCCCCACTCCAGCTCGACCGTCCGGCCCGGGGCCGCCGGAACGACCGGGGCCTTGTGCAGCGTCACGTCGTAGCGGTAGCGGGTCAGTTCGTTGTGGTGACGGCCGCGCTTGACCTCCACGGCCACCGCGCCGATGTCCGTGCCGTGCTCCCGCAGGACGGTGAAGAAGTCCGGGTCGACCAGGAGTTCCTTCTCCACCCTGACGGCCTGCTCCACCGCGCGGCGCACCGCCGCGAGGTCGCCGTCGGCACCGGTGCGGTGCAGCTGGACCGCGGTGGCCAGCGGGCGCAGCAGCCGCAGGTTGCGGACGTCGCCGACGAAGAGCGTGCCGCCGGGGGCGAGCAGCCGCATCAGCTTCCCGATCACGTCCGCGAGGTAGTCGGCGGACGGGAAGTACTGCACCACCGAGTTGATCACGACGGTGTCGAACCACCCGGCCGGCAGGCCCTCGGTGTCGTGCGCCGGGCGGGCCTGCAGCACGACACGCTCGGCCAGGTCGTCCTGTCGGCCGACCTGCGCGGTCAGCGCGTCGACCGCCGTGGCGGAGAAGTCCGTCGCCCAGTAGGTCTCGCAGTGCGGTGCGATCTGCGAGAGCAGCAGTCCGGTGCCGACGCCGACCTCCAGCACCCGCCGGGGGCGCAGGGCCAGGATGCGGGCCACGGTGGCGTCCCGCCACTCCCGCATCTGCTCGACCGGGATCGGGCTCGCGTCGTAACTGCTGTTCCAGCCGACGAAGTTCTGGCCGAAGCCGGCTTCCTCGGGGGTGATGGGCAGGGCGTCGTAGATGTCCTGCCACTCGCCCACGTGGTCCGCTTCCAGGCCACTGTCCCGGGCCTCGCCCTGGTGCGGGACGACGTAGCCGACGAGCCGGTCGTCCTGGGCCAGGACGGCGGCCCGGGCGACGGCGGGGTGCTCGGCCAACGCCGCCTCGACCTCGCCGGGCTCGATGCGGAAGCCGCGCACCTTCACCTGGTCGTCGGCACGGCCGACGTACTCCAGCTCACCGTCGTTGCGCCGGCGCACCAGGTCTCCGGTGCGGTACATGCGCTCACCGGACCCGAACGGGCAGGCGACGAACCGTCCGGCCGTCAGGCCCGGCCGGTTCAGGTAGCCGCGCGCCAGTCCCGCGCCCGCGACGTACAGCTCCCCCGCCACGCCCGTCGGCACCGGCCGCAGCCGCTCGTCCAGCACGTACACCCGGGTGTTGGCGATCGGACGGCCGATCGGCGGGACGCCCGCTCCCGGGGACAGCGGGGCGCTCATGGTCGCGCACACCGTGGTCTCGGTCGGACCGTACGCGTTGATCATCCGGCGCCCGGGCGCCCAGCGGTCCACCAGTTCCGGCGGGCACGCCTCACCCGCCACCACCAGCGTCGGCACCTGCACCGAGCCCTCCGGCACGGCGGCGAGGACGGACGGCGGCACGGTCACGTGGGTCACCGCGAGGTCCCGGTCGGCCAGCGCGGCCACCGGGTCCGCCGTCGGGGGCAGCACCAGGGCCGCGCCGCGCAGCAGGGCGGTGTAGATCTCCGACACCGAGGCGTCGAAGCTGGGCGAGGCGAACTGGAGTACCCGGCTGTCGGGTTCGATCGCGAACCGCTCGATCTGTGCGGCGACCAGGCTCGCGACACCGCCGTGGCCGACCACCACGCCCTTGGGGCGGCCGGTCGAGCCCGATGTGTAGATCACGTAGGCCGGGTGCCGGACGTCGAGCGCGACCACGGGGTCGGTGTCCGGCCAGGCGGACACCTCGGTCACCAGCGCCGGGTCGTCGACCATCAGGGCCGGCCGGGCGTCGTCCAGCATGTACGCGATCCGCGCCGGCGGGTACGCCGGATCCACGGGCAGGTACGCGGCCCCGGCCTTCAGCACGCCCAGGACGGCCACCACGGACTCCACCGAGCGCTGCAGGGCCACGGCCACGGTCTGCTCCGGGCCGACGCCCCGGGCGATCAGCGCGTGCGCGAACCGGTTCGCCCGGGCGTTCAGCTGCCGGTACGTCAACTCGGCGTCGCCGCACACCAGCGCGAGGGCGTCCGGTGTCGCCGCGACCTGTGCCGCGAACGCCTGCGGCACCGGGACGGCCGCCACCTCGCGGGCGGTCGCGTTGCCCTGCTCCAGCAAACGGTGCCGCTCGTCGGCGTCGAGGAGCTCGATCCGTCCGATCGACCGGTCCGGGTCGGCGGTGACCGCCTCCAGCAGGCGCGTCCAGCGCCCGGTGAGCGCCTCGACCGTCGAGCGGTCGAACAGGTCGGTGGCGTACTCCACCGCGCCGACGATCCCCGCCGGGCTGCCGTCCGGACCGAACTGTTCGACGAGGCTCACACCGAGGTCGAACTTGGCGGTTCCGGTGGCCACCGCGTAGGTGGCGACGTCCAGACCGGGCAGGGAGAACCGGCCCATCGGAGCGTTCTGCACCGCCAGGACGGTCTGGAACAGCGGGTGGTGCGACAGCGAGCGGGACGGATTCAGCACCTCCACCAGGTGCTCGAACGGCACGTCCTGGTGCGCGTACGCCGACAGCGCCGTCTCCCGCACCCGCCCCAGCAGCTCGGCGAAACTCGGATCACCGCTCGTGTCGGTCCGCAGCACCAGCGTGTTCACGAAGAACCCGACCAGCTCGTCCAGCGCCTCGTCGGTACGCCCCGCGATCGGAGACCCGATCGGGATGTCCGTGCCCGCACCCAGCCGCGTGTACAGCGCCGCCAACGCTGCCTGCAGCACCATGAACAGGCTCGCGCCCGACTTCCGGGCCAACTCCACCAGGGCTGCGTGCAGTTCGGGGCTCAGCTCCAGGCCGACGTGGTCCCCGCGCCAGCCGGCGACGGCCGGCCTCGGCCGGTCGACGGGCAGCTGGAGCAGCTCCGGCAGGTCGGACAGCTGACGCTTCCAGTAGTCGAGCTGCTCGGCGAACCGGCTCTGAGGGTCGGCGGCGTCGCCGAGCAGGTCGCGCTGCCACAGCGTGTAGTCCGCGTACTGCACCGGCAGGACCGGCCACTGCGGCGCGCGCCCCTCGCACCGGGCGGCGTACGCCTCGGCCAGGTCGCGGGCCAGCGGGCCGGTGGACCAGCCGTCCCCGGCGATGTGGTGCATCACCAGCAGCAGCACGTGCTCGTCCGGCGCGAGGACGAACAGCTCCGCCCGCAGTGGCGCTTCGGCCTCCAGGTCGAAGGGCTGTCGTGCGAACTCGGCGAGCCGCTCGAACAGTTCGACCTCAGACACCTCGGTCAGCCGCGCCCGGGGCCGGGCCTCCGCCGGGTCGAGGACGAGCTGGCAGGGTACGCCGTCGACCTCCGGGAAGACCGTCCGCAGGCTCTCGTGCCGGGCCACCACGTCGGCCAGCGCCTCGTCCAGCGCCGCATGGTCGAGCGTCCCGGTCAGCCGGAGCGCCAGCGGGATGTGGTACGTCGCGGCGGTGCCGTCCATGCGGTGCAGGAACCAGAGTCGGCGCTGGGCGAAGGACAGCGGCACCGCCTCCGGCCGCTCGTGCGTGGTCAGCGCCGGGCGGGCGTGGCCGGCCCCGCCCAGCGCCTCGGCCAGGCCGGCCACGGTGGGCGCCTGGAACAGCGCGCGCAACGCCACCTCCACTCCGAGCACCGAGCGCACCCGCGCGGCCAGCCGGGTGGCGAGCAGGGAGTGCCCGCCCAGGTCGAAGAAATCGTCGTCGAGCCCGACCCGCGGCACGCCCAGCACCTCGGCGAACAGCTCGCACAGGATCTGCTCCTGCGGCGTGCGCGGCGCCCGCCCGGCCTCGGCCGAGCCGCGATCGGGAGCGGGCAGCGCCGCCCGGTCCAGCTTCCCGCTCGGCGTCAGCGGCAGCATGTCCAGCACCACGAAGACAGCCGGTACCAGGTAGTCGGGCAGCCTGTCCCGCAGGTACGCCGCCAGCTCCGCCGGACGTACGACCGTGCCGGGACGGGCCGCGACGTAGCCGATGAGCCGGTCGTCCCGGGCGAGCACGGCAGCCTGGGCGACGGCGGGGTGCTCGGCCAGCGCCGCCTCGACCTCGCCGGGCTCGATGCGGAAGCCGCGCACCTTCACCTGGTCGTCGGCGCGGCCGACGTACTCCAGCTCTCCCCCAGCGCCCCCAGCCATGGGGGTCCCCCCGGACGAAGTCTGGGGGAGGCTGGGAGGTGCCCCCACCGGCCGGGGGGACCCCCAGGTCCGGCGGCGCACCACGTCCCCGGTGCGGTACATGCGCTCACCGGCCCCGAACGGGCAGGCGACGAACCGCCCGGCCGTCAGCCCGGGCCGGTTCAGGTACCCGCGCGCCAGACCGGGGCCGGCGACGTACAACTCCCCCGCCACCCCCGGCGGCACGATGCGCAGTCGCTCGTCGAGGACGTACACCCGGAAGCCCGCGACCGATCGGCCGATCGGCGGTACACCGCGCCCCGGGGACAGCGGGTCGCTCATGGTCGCGCACACCGTCGTCTCCGTCGGACCGTACGCGTTGATCATCCGCCGGCCAGGCGCCCACCGGGCCACCAGGTCCGGCGTGCAGGCTTCACCGGCCACCACCAGGGTGGTGGCCGTGAGGTCGGAGCTCTCCAGCGCGGCCAGCGCCGAGGGCGGAAGCGTCACGTGGGTGACGTCGAGCCGGCGGTCCGTCAGGGCCTCCAGCGGGGCCTCGGACGGGGCCAGGACGAGGGCGGCACCGGTGAGCAGGGCGCCGCACAGGTCCCAGAAGGACGCGTCGAAGCTGGGCGAGGCGAACTGGAGCACCCGGCTGCCCGGCGCCACGCCGAGCCGGTCGACCTGCGCCGCCACCAGGCCCGACACGCCGGTGTGGCTCACCATGACGCCCTTGGGGCGGCCGGTCGAGCCCGAGGTGTAGATCACGTAGGCCGGGTGCCGGGCGTCCACCACGACATCCGGATCGGTCTCCGGCCGACCGGAAACCTCGGTCACCAGTGCCGGATCGTCGACCACCACGGCCGGCCGCGCGTCGTCCAGCATGAACGCGATCCGTACCGCCGGGTACCCCGGATCCACCGGCAGGTACGCGGCCCCGGCCTTCAGCACGCCCAGGACCGCCACCACCGACTCCACCGACCGCGGCAACGCCACCGCCACGACCTGCTCCGGACCGACGCCCCGGGCGATCAGCGCGTGCGCGAACCGGTTCGCCCGAGCGTCGAGTTGACGGTACGTCACTTCGATATCACCGCAGACGAGCGCGACCGCGTCCGGCGTCGCCGTCACCTGCGCCGCGAACAGCTCCGGCAGGCTCCCCCCGGCCGCCCCGTCCTGGACGGCGGGCAGCAGCTCGCGGCGCTCCTCTGCGGACAGCAGGTCGATCCCGCCGATCGGCCGGTCGGGCGCGACGGCGACCGCGGCCAGCAGCCTGGTCCACCGGGCGACCAGGGCCTCGACCGTCGAGCGGTCGAACAGGTCGGTGCTGTACTCGACCGCACCGCCGATCCCGGCCGGCGCGCCGTCGGGCCCGTGCTCCTCCGCGAACCCGAAGGTCAGGTCGAGCCGCGCGGTCCCGGTGAGCACGGTCACCCCGGAGACCTGGAGACCCGGCAGCTCGAAGTCGCCGCCCGGCGCGTTCTGCACGACAAGACCGGTCTGGAACAGCGGGTGGTGCGACAGCGAGCGGGACGGATTCAGCGCCTCCACCAGGTGCTCGAAGGGCACGTCCTGGTGCGCGTACGCCGACAGCGCCGTCTCCCGCACCCGACCCAGCAGCTCGGCGAAACTCGGATCACCACTCGTGTCGGTGCGCAGCACCAGCGTGTTGATGAAGAACCCGACCAGCTCGTCCAGCGCCTCGTCGGTACGCCCCGCGATCGGAGACCCGATCGGGATGTCCGTGCCCGCGCCCAGCCCCGTGTACAGCGCCGCCAGCGCCGCCTGCAGCACCATGAACAGGGTGGCACCCGACCTTCGGGCCAACTCCACCAGTGCCGCGTGCAGTTCGGCGTCGATCCGGAGTTCCAGCAGGTCGCCGCCGTACGACATGGTGGCCGGGCGCGGTCGGTCGGCAGGCAGCTGAAGCTGCTCGGGCAGCCCGGCCAGCGCCTCGGTCCAGTAGGTGACCTGGCGGGCGAACACGCTGTCCGTGTCGTGCTCGTCGCCGAGGATCTCGTGCTGCCACAGGGTGTAGTCGCCGTAGGTGACCGGCAGCGGCGGCCATGCCGGAGCCCCGCCACCCTGCCGGGTGGTGTAGGCGGTGGCCAGGTCACGGGCCAGCGGGCCCATGGACCAGCCGTCCCCGACGATGTGGTGCATCACCAGCAGCAGCACGTGCTCGTCCGGCGCGGGCGCGAACAGCTCCGCCCGCAGCGGTACTTCCGAGGTCAGGTCGAACGCCCGTACCGCCGCCTCGCGCAGCAGGGCGGGCAGCTCCGCCTCGCCGGCCGCGCGTACGGTCAGCGGGACGGCGGCCTCGCCGGCGTCCAGCACCCGCTGGAACGGGACTCCGGCGGTGTGCGGGAAGACCGTGCGCAGGGTCTCGTGCCGGGCCACCACGTCCGCGAGCGCGGCGCTCAGCGCGGCCCGGTCGAGGTCGCCGGACAGCCGCAGGGCGAGCGGCATGTGGTAGGTAGCGCTCGGCGCCCCGAACTGCTGGAGGAACCAGAGCCGTCGCTGGGCGAACGACAGCGGCATCGGATCGCGGCGGGGCCGGGGTACCAGGGCCTGCCGCGCGGTGCCGGCGTCGTGCAGCCCGGCCGCGAGCCCGGCGGGTGTCGGCGCCCGGAACAGGCTGCGCAGTTCCAGCTCGACCCCGAGGGTCGCCCGGACCCGCGAGACCAGCCGGGTGGCGAGCAGGGAATGCCCGCCCAGGTCGAAGAAGCCGTCGTCGACCCCGACCCGCGGCACGCCCAGCACCTCGGCGAACAGCTCGCACAGGATCTGCTCCTGCGGCGTGCGCGGCGCCCGGCCGCCGGCGGTCGTGCCCGGCTCGGGCGCGGGCAGCGCCGCCCGGTCCAGCTTCCCGTTCGGCGTCAGCGGCAGCGCGTCGAGCAGTACGAACGCGGACGGGACCATGTAGTCCGGCAGCCGCTCGCGCAGATACGGCGACAGCGTCGCCGGGGTAGCCCCGGCCCCGGCCGACGGGACGACGTACGCGACGATCCGGTCCTCCCGGACGAGCACCGCGACCTGGGCGACACCCTGGTGCGCGGCCAGCTCGGCCTCGATCTCGCCCGGCTCGACCCGGAACCCGCGGATCTTCACCTGGTGGTCCACCCGGCCCGCGAACTCCAGCTCCCCGTCGCCGCGCCAGCGGACCAGGTCACCGGTGCGGTACATCAGCGCGCCGGCCGGACCGTACGGGTTGGCGACGAACCGCGTGGCGGTGAGCCCGGGCCGGTTCAGGTAGCCGCGGGCGAGTCCCGCCCCGGCGAGGTACAGCTCACCCAGCACGCCGGGGGCGACCGGTCGCAGCGCCGAATCCAGCACGTATGCCTGGCAGTTGGCGATCGGGCGGCCGATCGGCACCGGCAGCGGGCAGTCGGCGGGGTCGGCCGGCAGCGGGTAGGCGGTGATCACATGGGTCTCGGCGGGCCCGTAGTGGTTGTGCAGCTCCCGGCCCGGCCGGCGGGTCTGGAAGCGGCGCACGGCACCGCCGAGGCGCATCGCCTCACCGGCCTGGGCGACCAGCCGCAGGCCGGGCAGTTCCAGCCCGGCCTCCTCGGCGGCCTCGGCCAGCGCCTCGACCACCAGGTTGGGCGCGAACAGCTCCTCGACCCCGTGCCGGTCCAGCCAGCGGGCGAACAGCTCGGCGCTGCGGCGCTGCTCCTCGGTCGGCACCACGAGGGTCTTGCCGTACAGCAGCGCGGAGAGCGTCTCCTGCACCGAGACGTCGAAGCTGATCGCGGTGAACTGCGCGGTACGCGTGCCGAGTTCGCCGCCGACGGACCTGTGGTGCCACGCCAGCAGGTTCAGCAGCCCGGCGGCGGGCATCACCACGGCCTTGGGCCTGCCGGTGGAGCCCGAGGTGTAGATGACGTAGGCCGGGTGCCGCGGGTCCACGGCGACTGCCGGATCGTGCTCCGGCAGGTCCCCGTCCGGTGTGACGGCCGCGAGGTCGTCGAGCACCACGGCCGGCCGCGCGTCCTGGAGCATGTACGCGATACGGGCCGCCGGGTAGTCCGGGTCGACCGGCAGATAGGCCGCACCCGTCTTGAGGACCGCGAGGACGGCGACCACCAGCTCGGTCGACCTCGGCAGCCGCAGGGCGACGACCTGCTCCGGCCCCACCCCGCGCGCGATCAGCGCGTGCGCCAGGCGGTTGGCCCTTCGGTTCAGCTCCCGGTAGGTCAGCACGGTGTCCTCGAACACCACCGCCGGGGCCTCGGGGGTCGCCCGGACCTGCGCCTCGAACAGAGCGGGCAGGCCGGCATCGGGAGCCGGGCAGGCGGTGTCGTTGCGTACGACCAACAGTTCGTGCCGTTCCTCGGCGGTGAGGACGTCGATCCGGCTCAGCGGCCGGTCCGGTTCGGCGACCACCGACGCCAGCAGACGCAGCCATCGGGCGACCAGTGCCTCCACCATGGCGGGGTCGAAGAGGTCGGTGCTGTACTCGACCCGCCCGACGATGCCCTCGGCCGGCCCGCCGGTGCCGCCGCGCTCCAGCAGGTGGAAACCGAGGTCGAACATCGCCGTCGGCGTCCGCACCAGGACGATCTCAGCGGCCAGACCGTCCAGCGCGAACTCGGTGCGGGGCACGTTCTGCAGCGCGAGGAGCACCTGGAACAGCGGCTGACGGGCGAGCGACCGGGACGGGTTGAGGGCCTCGACGACGTGCTCGAACGGCAGGTCCTGGTGCGCGTACGCGGCCAGCGCGCCCTCGCGGACCCGGCCGAGGAGCTCGGCGAAGGTCGGGTCGCCACCGGTGTCCGTGCGGAGCACCAGGGTGTTGACGAAGAATCCGACGAGGTCGTCCAGGGCCTCGTCGGTCCGGCCCGCGATCAGGCTGCCGACCGGGATGTCCGTTCCCGCGCCGAGCTTGTCCAGCAGCGATGCCAGGGCGGCCTGCAGCACCATGTACACGCTGGCGCCGTGCTCCCGGCCCAGCCGGATCAGTCCGGCGTGCAGTTCGGCGTCCAGTTCGATCGCGAGGTGGCCGCCGGAGTGGGAGGGGGTCGCGGGGCGAGGGCGGTCTGCGGGGAGCCGGATCTGCTCCGGCAGGTTGGCCAACTGCTCGGTCCAGTAGGCCTGTTGGCGGGCGAACAGGCTGTCCTGGTCGGCCGGGTCGCCGAGCAGCTCCTGCTGCCACAGGGTGTAGTCGGCGTACTGCACCGGCAGCGGTGCCCACCCCGGTTCCTCGCCCTGGCGGCGTGCCGCGTACGCGGTGGCCAGGTCGGCGGCCAGCGGGCCCAGCGACCAGCCGTCACCGGCGATGTGGTGCATCACCAGGAGCAGCACGTGCTCGTCCGCCGAAACCTCGAACACCTCGGCGCGCAGCGGCGGTTCGGCCGCGAGGTCGAATCCGCGCGCCGCGGCCCCCGTCAGCAGTTCCGGCAGGTCCGTCTCGTCGGCCGTGGTGACCGACAGCCTCGGGCACGCCTCCGCGGTGGCCAGCACCTGCTGGTGGGGTACTCCGTCCACGGCCGGGAAGACCGTGCGCAGGGTTTCGTGACGGTCGACGACGTCGCCCAGCGCCGCCTCCAGGGCCGCCAGGTCCAGTGGCCCCGAGAGCCGCCACGCGAGCGGCATGTTGTAGACCGAGTCGGCGCCCTCCAGCTGGCGCAGGAACCACAGCCTCCGCTGAGCGGACGACAGCGGCACCATCCCCCACCCTTCGGCCGGGGGTGCCCCCACGGGCCGCTCCGCCCGCCCCAGGGCGAGCCGGGCCCGGTCCGCGCCGCCCAGCCCGGCGGCCAGCCCGGCCACCGTCGGGGTCTGGAACAGGGTGCGCAGCGCCAGTTCCACGCCCAGGGCCGCACGGACCCGGGCCACCAACCGGGTGGCCAGCAGGGAGTGCCCGCCCAGGTCGAAGAAGTCGTCGTCGACGCCGACTTGAGGCAGACCCAGTACCTCGGCGAACAGCTCGGCCAGTACCTGTTCCTGCGGAGTGTGCGGGGCCCGGCCGACCCGCGACGCCGCGTACTCGGGCTCGGGCAGGGCGCGCCGGTCGAGCTTGCCGTTGGCGTTCAGCGGCAGCACGTCGAGGGAGACGAACGCGGCGGGCACCATGTGGTCGGGCAGCCGCTCGCGCAGGCGCGCCCGCAGGTCTTCCGGCCGAAGCTCCGCCCCGGCGGCGGGCACCAGGTAGGCGACCAGGCGGGTGTCCCCCGCCCGGTCCTGCCGTACGGTCACGGCGGCCTGCGCGACCTGCGGGTGTTCCGCCAGCGCCGCCTCGATCTCGCCGAGCTCGATCCGGAATCCCCGGACCTTGACCTGGTCGTCGGTGCGGCCGAGGAACTCCAGGTTCCCGTCCGGTCCCCACCGCACCAGGTCACCGCTGCGGTACATCCGCGAACCGCCGGGACCGAACGGGTCCGCCACGAACCGTCCCGCGGTCAGGCCCGGCCGGTTCAGGTAGCCGCGCGCCAGCCCCGCACCGGCGATGTACAGCTCACCCGGCACACCCGCGGGAACCGGCTGCAACGCGGCGTCGAGCACGTGCAACCGGACACCGCCGAGCGGGCGGCCGATCACCTGGCGCGGGCTCGACTCCAGCGATGCGACGGTCGAGTCCACCGTGCACTCGGCCGGCCCGTAGTAGTTCAGGGCGAGCACCCCGTCGGCCGCCCGCAACCGTTCCCACAGTTGCTCCGGAACGGTCTCCCCGCCCAGCCCGACCAGCGACGGACGCCACCGCGGGTTGTCCAACAGGCCGTGGTCGACAAGGACTTGCAGGTAGGACGGGGTACCGCCGACCGTGTCCAGCCCGGCCCGCGCCGCGTACTCGAGGTAGGCGTCCGGGTCGGTCCAGGTCGCCTCGTCCAGGACGTGCAGCTCGTGGCCGGCGTACAGGGCGAACATCTGGTCGCAGGAGGCGTCGAACGACACCGACGTGGTCAGCCCCATCCGTACCCGCTCCCCCGTCCGGAAGACCAGCGGACACTGGTTGGCGAACAGGTTGGACAGGCCACCGTGCGTCGCCACCACGCCCTTGGGCCTGCCGGTGGAACCGGAGGTGTAGATGACGTAGGCCGGATAGCAGGGGTCGATGGCGACCGCAGGGTCCGTCGACGGGCACCCCACCACCAGCGCGGTCGTCTCCGGGTCGTCGGCCACCAGCCATCCGGCGGGACCGGTGTCCGGCAGCCGGCCCCGGGTGCGGGTGTCGGTCACCACCAGGACCGGTCGGGTGTCGTCGAGCATGTACGCGATCCGCGCGGCCGGGTACTCCGGATCGACCGGAACGTACGCGGCGCCGGTCTTCAGCACCGCGAGGATCGTCACCACCAGCTGGGCCGAGCGCGGCAGCGCCACCGCCACCAGCCGCTCCGGCCCCGCACCCCGCGCGATCAGGGCGTGCGCCAGCCGGTTCGCCCGCGCGTCCAACTCCGCGTAGGTCAGCGATGCTTCCGGCCCCACCAGCGCGACGGCGTCCGGAATCGCACGCACCTGAGCCCTGAAGAGCTCCGGCAGGCTCTCGGTGAAGGCCTGGGCCGCCGGGCCGGTGCCCAGCGCCGTCAACTCACCGTGCTCCCCGTCGGTGAGCAGGCCGAACCGGCTGAGCCGCCGCTGCGGGTCGGCGACCACGGCGCGGAGCAGCCGCTCCCACCGCTCGATCATCGTCTCGACGGTGGCCGGGTCGTACAGGTCGCCGGTGTACTCGACGGACCCGTCGATCCCCTCCGGGGAGCCGTCCTGCGCGTGTCGCTCGGACATGGTGAAGATCAGGTCGAGTTTGGCGGTGGTCGACGTCGACGGCATGTCGCCGACGCGCAGCCCGGACGGCGCGAAGTCGGCCCTGGGCGCGTTCTGCAGCACCAGCATGACCTGGAACAGCGGGTGGTGCGCCAGCGACCGGACCGGGTTGAGGGCCTCGACCAGGTACTCGAACGGAAGGTCCTGGTGCGCGTACCCGGCCAGCGCGGTCTCCCGGACCCGGCCCAGCAGTTCGGCGAACGTCGGATCGCCCGAGGTGTCGGTACGGAACACCAGGGTGTTGACGAAGTAGCCGACCAGCTCGTCCTGCGCCTGGTCGGTACGGCCCGCGACCGGGCTGCCGACCGGGATGTCGTCGCCCGCGCCGAGCTTGCTCAGCAGCACTGCAAGACCGGCCTGAAGCACCATGAACAGACTGGTGCCGTGGGCACGGGCGAGTTCGCGCAGCCCGCGGTGCAGCTCGGCGTCCAGCCCGGCACGCACGGAACCGCCCCGGTGCGAGGCGACCGCCGGGCGGGGCCGATCGCCGGGCAGCTGGAGCTGCTCGGGCAGATCGGCCAGCTGCCGGGTCCAGTAGGCCGCCTGGCGGGCGAACAGGCTGTCTCCGTCGGCCGCGTCGCCGAGCAGCTCGTGCTGCCACAGGGTGTAGTCGGTGTACTGGACCGGCAGCTCCTCCCACTGCGGCTCCTCGCCGCGGCAGCGCGCCGCGTAGGCGGTGGTCAGGCCCTGCGCGAGCGGGCCCAGCGACCAGCCGTCACCCGCGATGTGGTGGAGGACCACCTGGAACACGTGCTCGTCCGCCGCCAGCTCGAACAGCCCGGCACGCAGCGGCACATCGACCGCCAGGTCGAACCGCCGGGCCTTCGCTTCCGCCATGACGTTCGGCAGCTCGGACTCGGTGGTCCGGCTGACGAGCAGCCGCGGGCGGGATGCCCCGACGTCCAGCACCTGCTGGTACGGCACTCCGTCGACCGCCGGGAAGACGGTGCGCAGGCTCTCGTGCCGCTCGACCACATCCGCCACGGCGGACTCCAGGGCGCGCCGGTCCAGATCCCCGGACAGCCGCCAGGCCAGGGAGATGTGGTAGTTCGCGCCGGCGCCCTCCAGCTGGTGCAGGAACCACAGCCGCCGCTGCGCGAACGACAGCGGGATCGCCTCGGGGCGTTCGCGCCGTGCCAGGGCGGTCTGCGCCGGTCCGGCCGCCACCAGGGCGGCGGCCAGGCCGGCCGGGGTCGGCGCCTCGAACAGGGTGCGCAGCGGCATTTCCACCCCGAGCGTCGCGCGGATCCGGGCGGCCAGGCGGGTGGCCAGCAGCGAGTGGCCGCCCAGGTCGAAGAAGCCGTCCTCGACGCCGGCCGACGCCACGCCCAGGACCTCGGCGAACAGCTCGCAGAGGACCTGCTCCTGCGGGGTGCGCGGCGCGCGGGCGGTTGCCGTCGGGGCGAGGTCGGGGGCGGGCAGGGCCCGGTGGTCCAGCTTGCCGTTGGCGGTCAGCGGCAGCGTGTCCAGCACGACGAACGCCGACGGCACCATGTGTTCCGGCAACCGCTCGCACAGGTGCCCACGCAGGTCGGCCGGACTCGGTACGGCGCCCGCGGCCCGCACCAGGTACGCGACCAGCCGGGTGTCGTCGGCCCGGTCCTGCCGGGCCAGGACGGCGACCTGGGCGACGCCGGGGTGCTCGGCCAGCGCCGCCTCGATCTCGCCGAGCTCGATCCGGAAGCCGCGCACCTTCACCTGCTGGTCGGCCCGGCCGACGTAGTGCAGGCTGTGGTCCGCCGCGCGGCGGACCACGTCGCCGCTGCGGTACATCCGCGATCCCGGCGGTCCGAACGGGTCGGCCACGAAGCGCCCGGCGGTGAGGCCCGGCCGGTTCAGGTAACCGCGCGCCAGCCCTGGACCCGCGACGTACAGCTCGCCGGGCACACCCGGGGCCACCGGCCGCAGGTGGGCGTCCAGCACGTACGTCCGCAGGTCCGGAACGGCCGTGCCGATCCCGCCGACGGCGCCGCCGGACCGGTCGAGCGCCGCGTACGTGACGTGCACCGTGGTCTCCGTGATGCCGTACATGTTGACCAGCAGCGGCGCGTCGTCCGGGTGCCGCTCGTACCAGCTCGCCAGCCGGGCGTGCTCCAGCGCCTCACCGCCGAACACCACCGTGCGCAGCGCGAGCGGGCGGCCGGTCTCCGGGGATTCCGCGTCCGCCTGCATCAGCTGGTAGAACGCGGACGGCGTCTGGTTGAGCACGGTCACCCGCTCGCGGGCGAGGAGCTCCAGGAAGCGGCCGGGCGAGCGGCTGGTCTCGTGGTCCACGACCACCAGACGGCCGCCGTACAGCAGCGGGCCCCACAACTCCCATACCGAGAAGTCGAAGGCGTAGGAGTGGAAGAGCGTCCAGACGTCCTCTGCGGAGAAGCCGAACAGCTTCTCGGTCGTGCCGAACAGCCGCACCACGTTCCGGTGCGTGACCACCACGCCCTTGGGGTTGCCGGTGGACCCGGAGGTGTAGATGACGTAGGCGGGGTGGCCCGGGTCGAAGGAGACCTCCGGGTCGGTGTCCGGCAGCCCGTCCAGGTCGGCGGTGTCCAGCAGCAGCCGGTCCACCGGGTCCGCGCCCGGCAGGTCGCCGGTCCGGCTCGTGGTCACGAGGAGCGCGGGCCGGGCGTCCTGGAGCAGGTAGGCGATCCGGGCGGCCGGGTACTGCGGGTCCACCGGCAGGTAGGCGCCGCCCGCCTTCAGCACGGCGAGCACCGCCACGACCTGCTCCGCCGAGCGCGGCAGGGCCAGCGCCACGCGCTGCTCCGGCCCCACTCCCCGGTCGATCAGGGCGTGCGCGAGCCGGTTCGCGCGGGCGTTCAACTCGCCGTACGTCAGGGTGACTTCGCCGTCGGTGAGGGCGACGGCGGCCGGGTTCGCCCGTACCTGTCGCTCGAACAGCGCGGTCAGGCTGCTCTCCGACGGATCCTCGCTCCGGTCGGTGCGCGCCGGGAACAGCGCGCGGAGCTCGTCGGCGGACAGCACGTCCACCTGGCCGATCCGCCGGCCGGGGTCGGCGACGACGGCACACAGCAGCCGCAGCCACCGCTCGACGAACCCGGTCACGGTGGCCTCGTCGAACAGGTCGGTGCTGTACTCCACCACGCCCGACAGGCCGTCCTCACCCGGCTGTTCGGCCAGGATGAAGGTCAGGTCGCACTTGGCCGTCCCGGTGTGGACCAGGTCGGCCGCCACCCGCAATCCCGGCAGGTCGAACGTGCCGAGCGGCGCGTTCTGCAGGGCGAGCATGGTCTGGAACAGCGGGTGGTGCGCCAGCGTCCGGGTCGGGTTGAGCGCCTCCACCAGGTGCTCGAACGGCACGTCCTGGTGCGCGTACGCGGCCAGCGCGTCGGCCCGCACCCTGCCCAGCAGTTCGGTGAACGACGGGTCGCCGGAGAGGTCGGTGCGCAGCACCAGGGTGTTGACGAAGAAGCCGACCAGGTCGTCCGCGGCCTCGTCAGTGCGTCCGGCGATCGGCGTACCCACGGGTACGTCGGTGCCCGCGCCCAGCTTGCCCAGCAGGGCGGCCAGCCCGGCCTGGAGCACCATGAAGAGGCTGGCCCCGCCGTCCCTGGCGAGCACGCGCAGGCCCTGGTGCAGCTCGGCGTCGATCCGCACCGGCAGGTGGGCGCCCCGGTAGGACATCGCCGCCGGCCGGGGCCGGTCGAACGGCAGCTCGACCTGCTCGGGCAGATCCGCCAACTGATCCCGCCAGTAGGCGAGTTGACTGTTCAGCAGACTGCCCGGGTCCGCGCCGTCGCCCAGCAGTTCCCGCTGCCAGAGGGCGTAATCGGCGTACTGGACCGGCAGCGGCGACCACTCCGGCTTCGCCCCCTCGGCACGGGCCGCGTAGGCGCTCGTCAGATCCCGCAGGAGCGGCCCCGTCGACCAGCCGTCACCGGCGATGTGGTGCACCACCAGCAGCAGCACGTGCTCCTCGGCGCCGAGCCGGAACAGTTCGGCGCGCAGCGGCGACTCCTCGGAGAGCTCGAAGCCGTGCCGGGCCGCCTCCGCCAGCCGCTCCGGCAGGTCACGCTCGCCCAATTCGGTCACCCGCAGCCGCGGCCGTGCCGCGCCCGGGTCCAGCACCCGCTGGCAGGGCACGCCGTCGAGCACCGGGAAGACGGTGCGCAGGCTCTCGTGCCGTTCGACCACGTCCGCCAGGGCGGCTTCCAGGGCCCGCTGGTCCAGGTTCCCGGACAGCCGCAGCGCCAGCGGGATGTTGTACGTGGCGCTCGGGCCCTCCATGCGGTGCAGGAACCACAGCCGGCGCTGCGCGAAGGACAGCGGAACCTCCCCCTGGCCTTCGGCCGGGGGTGCCCCCACGGGCCGCTCGCACCGCCGCAGGGCCGGCCGCGCCCGGCCCGCGACGTCCACCGCCGCCGCCAGTTCCGCGACCGTCGGCGCGTCGAACAGGTCGCCGAGCCGCAGCTCCACGCCGAGGATCGAGCGGGCCCGGGCGACCAGTCGGGTGGCCAGCAGGGAGTGCCCGCCGAGGTCGAAGAAGCTGTCGTCCAGCCCGGGCTCGGACACCCCGAGCACCTCGGCGAACAGCCCGACGAGCAGGTGTTCGGTCGCGGTGCGCGGTGCCCGGCCCGGCGCGGCGGGCGCTCGCTCGGGCGCCGGGAGGGCCCGCCGGTCGAGCTTGCCGCTCGGGGTCAGCGGCAGTGCGTCCAGCAGCACGTACGCGGCCGGCACCAGCTGCCGGGGCAGCCGGTCCCGCAGGTGGTCGCGCAGGGCGGTGTCGGTCACGGTGGCGCCGGGCTCGAGCACCGCGTAGGCGACCAGCCGGGATTCCCCCTCGGTGCGCACCATCACGGCGGCCCGGGCGACCTGCGGGTGCTCGGCGAGGACGGCCTCGATCTCGCCGAGCTCGACCCGGAAGCCGCGGATCTTGACCTGGTCGTCGGTGCGGCCGAGGAACTCCAGGTTCCCGGCCTCGTCCCAGCGCACCAGGTCCCCGGTGCGGTACATCCTCGACCCGCTCGGCCCGAACGGGTCGGCGACGAACCGCCCGGCGGTCAGCCCCGGCCGGTCGAGGTAGCCGCGGGCCAGCCCCGCGCCCGCGATGTACAGCTCACCCGCCGCACCGGTCGGCAGCGGCCGCAGGGCACTGTCGAGCACGTACAGCCGGGCGTTGGTGACGGGCCGCCCGATCACCGGGCGTGCGTTCGAACCCAGCTGTGCGACCACCGAGTTGACCGTGCATTCGGACGGCCCGTAGAGGTTGAGGCAGGATGCCCCCTCCGTCGCCCGCAGCTGCTCCCACAGCCGCTCCGGGACGGCCTCGCCGCCCACCGCGACCAGTGCCGGGCGCCGCTTCGGGTCACTCAACAGCCCGTGGGAGACGAGCACTTGGAGATAGGACGGGGTGGCTTCGATGTAGTCCAGACCGCACCGCGCCGCGTAACCGACGAAGGCGTCGGGGTCGGTCCAGGTCGCGTGCTCCAGGACGTGCAGCTCGTGGCCCCCGAACAGGGCGAGCAACTGGTTCCAGGAGGCGTCGAAGGACACCGAGGTGGTCAGCGCCACCCGCAGCCGCTGCCGTGCCTTCAGCACCGGCGCGAAGTGCACCTGCCGGAGGTCGGCGAGCAGGTCGAGCAGGCCGCCGTGGGTCGGCAGCACGCCCTTGGGCCTGCCGGTGGAACCGGAGGTGTAGATGACGTACGCCGGGTGACCCGGGTCGACGGCCACCATCGGGTCGGCCGCCGGGCAATCCGCCACCAGGGCGGCCGTCTCAGGGGCGTCGAGCACCAGCCGGTCCACAGAACCGCTGTCCGGCAGGCGGTGCCCGCTGCGGGAGTCGGTGACCACCAGCGTCGGCCGCGCGTCGTCGAGCAGGTACGCGATCCGGGCGGCCGGGTACTCGGGGTCGACCGGAACGTACGCCGCGCCGGTCTTCAGCACCGCGAGGATCGCCACCACCAGCTCCGCCGAGCGCGGCAGCGCCACCGCCACCAGCCGCTCCGGCCCCGCACCCCGCGCGATCAGAGCGTGCGCGAGCCGGTTCGCCCGCGCGTCCAACTCCGCGTAGGTCAGCGAGACGTCGCCGCACACCAGCGCGACCAGCTCCGGAGTCACCCGGACGTGCTCCCGGAACAGCTCCGGCAGGCTCGCGGCCGGGGCCGGCGCCACCGGCCCGGCGCCGAGCACCGCCAGCTCGCGGCGCTCCTCGGCGGTGAGCAGTTCGATCCGCCCCACCGGCTCGTCCGGGTCGCAGTCCGCGACGGCGTCGAACAGGGCAAGCAGCCGCTGCTGGTGCGCGGCGAGGTCGTCGTCGCCGTACGCTTCCGGCGAGCCGTGCAGCCGGAGCAGCGGCGGGTTGCCGTCCCGGTAGTCGAAGACCCAGACGGCGAGGTCGGTGGTCGACCCGGACACGAAGTGGTGCACGGAGGCCGGGTGCCCGGCGAAGCTCGGCCTGGAGTTGAAGGCCATGATGTTGACGATCAGCGGGAACGCCGTCCCGATACTGCCGGGGGCGCCGAGGTCCCGCAGCAGGTCCTCGCTGCGGTAGCGCTCGTGCGCGACGGCCGTCTCGACCTCCCGCGCCGCCTGGGCGACGAGTTCGCGCCACGGCATGTCCGGCCGCACCGTCAGCCGCAGCGGCACCACGTTGGACGTCGTGCCCGGCACCGCCGTCAGGTCGCGGTCGGCGCCCCTACGGGCGGTGACGGGCAGGGCGAGCACCACGTCCTGGTTGCCGGTCAGCCGGTGGGCGTAGAGCGCCGTAGCCGCGACCACCAGCCGGGACCACCGGACGCCGGAACGTCCAGCCGCCGCCCGCAGGGCGTCCGGGCGGCGCAGTTCCCGCTCCTCGGCCAGCCGGAGGGCGCGGTGCGGGTCGGTCGCGCGGGCGTCGGTGAGCCGGGTCGGGGCGGGCAGGTCGGCGAAGCGCTCGGTCCAGTAGGCGCGGTCGGCGGCGAAGTCGGTGGAGGCGCGGTAGGCGGCGTCGCTGTCGACCAGGTCCCGCAGCGAGCCGAACGGGCAGGGCGGCACGGCGCCGCCCTCGGCCAGTGCCGAGTACACCTCGCCGACCCGCTGCCGGAGCATGGAGCTGCTGATCGCGTCCAGCACCACGTGGTGGTAGTTCAGGTACCAGAGGTACTCCGTCGGCGACGCCTTGATCAGCGCGTGGCCGAACAGCGGGTCACGGGCGAGGTCCAGCGGGCGCAGCAGGTCCCGCTCCATCCATTCCACGGCCGCCGCCCGGGGGTCGGGCTCCCCGCTGAGGTCGAGGTGGGCCGGAGCCCAGTCCCAGCTCTCCCTGAGGACCTGGCGCGGGCCCTCGCCGCCGTCGACGAAGGTCACGTGCAGGGCGTCGACCTCGCCGACCACCCGGCGCAGCGCGGTCTCGAACAGCTCCCGGTCCACCGGCCCGTGGATCTCCAGGCACTCGCCGACGCGGTAGCCCGGGATCGGCGTCCGGGAACTCTGCTCGGCAAGCCAGATCTCGCGCTGGGCCGCTGTCAGGGGAAGGGAGTCGCCGTCGGGACGGGGCATGGGGGGATACCTCCGGGAGTGGGACAGACGTGGGGGGAGGGTGGGGGGAGGGCGCGCCAGGGAGCACCGGCCGCGGTGACGTCACGTGGCGGGCGGCCGGTGGTACGGCTGGTGGGGTCAGGCGACGAGTTCTCCGGCCTGGAGCTGCCAGAGGGATGCGTAGAGTCCGTGCAGGGCGAGGAGTTCGTCGTGGGTGCCCTGCTCGGCCACGACGCCGCCCGTGTCCATGACGTAGATCCGGTCGGCGTGGCGGACCGTGGAGAGCCGGTGGGCGATGATCACCATCGTCCGGTCGGCCGCGAAGACACGGAGCGTGCGCTGGATGGCGGCCTCGGTCTCGTTGTCCACGGCGGAGGTGGCTTCGTCGAGGATCACCACCGGCGCGTCCTTGAGGATCGCGCGTGCCAGCGCGATCCGCTGCCGCTGGCCGCCGGAGAGGGCTGCGCCGCGTTCGCCGATCACCGTGTCGTAGCCGTCCGGCAGCGTCGCGACGAAGGCGTGGGCCTCGGCCATCCTGGCCGCCTCGGCCACGGCCTCGTCCGAGGCGCCGAAGCTGCCGTAGCGGATGTTGTCGGCGATGGTGCCGTCGAAGAGGAAGGGGTCCTGCGCGACGAACCCGATCGCGTGGCGCAGATCCTGCCTCGGCAGGTCGCGGACATCCCGCCCGTCGAGCAGTACGCTGCCCGACTCCGTTTCCAGGAAGCGCATCAGCAGCTTGGCGACGGTCGTCTTGCCGGAGCCGGTGCAGCCGACGAGGGCGGTGACCCGCCCGGCGGGAATGGCCAGCGAGAGCCCCTCCAGCACCGGCGGCCGGTCGGGATAGGCGAAGGTCACGTCGTCGAGGACGATCTCGCCGCGCACCTTCCGGGCGTCGAGCGCTCCGCCGTCGCCGTCGGCCTCGAGGGGGAGGACTTGCAGCCGCCGGACCCGGTCGTAGGCGACGAGCGTGCGCTGGTACTGGTCGACGATGCCGCCGAGCCGGTTCATCCGCAGCAACACCATCTGGGGCAGCCCGATGAGCGGGCTGAACACCTCGAACGGCAGGCTGCCGTTGAGTACCGACCGGCCGCCGATCAGCAGGGTTCCGGCCATCGAACTGGTCGTGCAGACCCGGACGATCTCGGCGTGGCGGATCGTGCTCCGGTCGGTCCGCCGGCTGCTGTCCTGGACCTCCCCGCTGAGCCGGTCGATGCGCTCGGCCTCGTAGTCCTCGGTGCAGAAGCTCTTGACGGTGGCACCGGCGTCCAGCGTGTTCACCAGCTGGCTGTGCAGCTTGGCCCGGTGCTCGCCGGAGACTGCGTAGTCGGCCGCGACTTTGTCCTGGTAGTGGAACGACAGCCAGGCGATGACCGGGATGGGCAGGAACGCGATCCAGGCGATCTGTGGCGCCAGCAACAGGAACAGTGGCACCAGGAGGGCCAGGCTGGTGCCAAGGTGCAGCAGGTCGCCCGCCGAGGTGGCGAAGAAGGCGCCCAGCTGACGGACGTCGTCGGTGAGCGCGCCGGCGATCCGGGTGGTCCGCTCGCCTTCCAGGTGCCGTAGTTCGAGGTGCTGGACGTGGGCGTACGTCCGGTTGCGCCAGTCGTGTTCGATGTCCTGGCCGAGTCGGCGCCACTGGAGGTTCGAGGCGTACGAGAGGCCCGCCACGGCGGCACAGGCTGCGGCCATCAGCCCAGCCAGACCGAAGAGTTGGGCGGACGCGGTGGTCAGGCCGAGGCGAACCAGTGGAGCTGCCTCACCCTTGATGAGGACCAGTCCGGTCCAGCCGAGGAAGGTACCGAGCGCCATCTCCGAGACCTGGCAGGCGACGGACAGGGTAACGGCCCCGTAGAGACGACGTCGGTGCGGTCCGACGATCTCCAGCAGGGGATGACGTTCGACGCCGGGCCCGGCCGCTTCCTGGGGCGCGTCGATCGTTCCGCGCCAGGCCTTCCGGAGGACGGCCGTGGTCAACGCGGCCACCCCGCCCACTGCCACCAGTTGCCTGCTCAGCGCCGACCCCTTGATCAGCGCGATCCCGGCCGCGACCCCGCCGCCGACGGCGAGCACCGGTCGCACGACCTGGCCGCGGTCCACCTGCGGGGCCGGTGCGGCGACGGGTCGGGCTGGTGTCGGGCGTCCCGCTCCGGTCGGATCCTCCGCGACCAGGGTGACGGCTCTGCGGACGATCCGGCCGACGTCCGTGGCGCGCAGCCGTGCATCGTGCCGGACGAGCACCCCGCCGGTGACCGGGTTGGCCCGGGCCTCGGTGATCCCGGGAATGCGGCGCAGCGCGGCGGCGAGGAACTCGGCCGTCCGTGGCCGTCCGAGCACCAGCTTGACGTCCCAACGCTGACGGCCCGGAGTGACCGAGCGCGGGTTCACGTCCCATTCCGCGGACCGGAATCCGGCTGCGGCACCCAGAAGCGATGACATGCGTACAATCACCTGTTTGCGGAGGTCACGGGTAATCCTTAAACGGGCGCGACGGAATTCGGCGCACGGCGGATTCACTGCGACGGAGCGGAAAGTCCGAGAGAGAGGAAGAGGCGCGGCCGAAAGGCCGACGGCCGACCGCCGCGAGGGCCCGTCTTCCGAGGTCGGCAGGAAGACGCGCCCAGGCGGCGGGCGGGCATCAGGGCGTCACTACGCCTTCGCGGCACCGACGGTCGCGCGGATCTTCGGAGTCCTGGCCTCGTCCTTCTCGGCGTTCGAGGCTGCACCCTCGGTAGGCCGTTGGTCGTCGCCGGAGGCGATCTGCGCCGCCACCATCTCGGCAGCCACCTCGACCGCGAGGTCGTGGATGTTCTCTCCGGCCTCTTGGGCCGCTTTCTTCACCTCCATGACAAGACCGACGGACGTCGTGACGACACCGCGCATCAGTGGCTTGAGGACACGCTTGGCCAGGGGCGCGACGATGAGACCGATCAGGAACGGCGGAACGACGGGCGGCATGATGCTCCAACTTCTCTACGCAGATGTATGACAGGGGACCCAGGGCACTGCGCACTCCGGAGCACGCACAGCGGGGAAGGCGGAAGCACCCATTTCCGGAATTCTCGATATCCCGTGCCGGACTCCCTGCCGGGTTGAATTCCTTGTCGATGAGGTAAACCGTCCGCTTGTCGATCACCGTAGCCAGTCATGACTGTCGAGGCCAAACGGTCTCGGCGGGTTTCACTCATGCGAGTGCCATCCCTGTTCTGACCGCCACGAATTGCAGAGGCGAACTCACCTAGCGAAGTGCTTTTCTAATTTACCTATTACCGGTGATCTGCTTCATGGTGACTTCCGAGTTCGCGCGCCACCCTCCGGCGCCGGGCGGGAAATCACAGCGCGACGCCTCCCGGCACCGCTTCGCGGAAGGCCCGCACGTCCCGGACCCGGCACTCACCGCGGTCCGGCCGCCGCCGTACGCGCTCGGCCTGAACCCGGTCGAGGCTGCCGTCCGGTCACTCGCGCGCAGAGCACTGACCCACACCGCCTCCGACACACCCGACGGCCTCGGCCGCACACTCCGTCGCGCGTTACGCAGGATCCAGCGCCGGCCCCACCTGTCGGCGGTTGCCTCACCGCCATCGCCCTGCCCCTCGGCTCACCTCGCCGAGCCCGCCCTGAAAAGCCCAGCGATCGGAGAGACTTCCCCCGGACGACTTCCCGCGCACGCGTCCTGAGTCACGTCGCAGGTCCGACCGTTCACGGACGAGTGAACTCCCGGCCGGCCACTGGGCTGCCGCGAACGCCAGCATGATCGGCATGGCCACCACGTACCCCCGAGCTGAGCGGGCCGCCCAGGCCCGGGCGGCCGAAGCCCAGCTCGCCGCCGACGGAATCGACGGAGTGGTGTTCGGCTGGGTCGACAACGCCGGGCTGACCCGGGTGAAGTCCGTCCCGCTCGCCCAGCTCGAACACGCCGCCGAGTACGGCGTCGGCGCCGTACCCTGCTTCGACGTCGCCCTGGTCGACGACTCCATCACCACTGCGCCTTCGAGTACCGGCCCGGTGGGCGACCTGCGGCTCGTCCCCGACCTCGACCTGCTCACGCCGCTCGCCGCCCAGCCCGGCTGGGCCTGGGCCCCGGCCGACCGCTACACCCAGGACGGCACTCCGCACCCCGGCTGCCAGCGCCGATTCGCCCGCCAGGTCACCGAGGCCGTCGAGCGGCGCGGGCTGTCGGTGCGAGCCGGGATCGAGGTCGAGTGGGTGGTGGCCGACCCGTCCGAGGCCCCCGCGACGGTCGGGCCTGCGTACGGGATGACCCGTTTCATCGAGCACTCCGACTACCTGCGGGAGGTGCTGCGCGCCCTCACCGCCCAGGGGTTGGCCGTACTCCAGCTCCACCCCGAGTACGCCGCCGGGCAGTTCGAGGTCTCGGTCGCCGCCGAGGGGCCGGTCGAGGCGGCCGACACCACGATGCTGGTGCGCCACACCATCCGGGCCGTCTCGGCCCGGCACGGCCTGCGGGTCTCGTACGCGCCCGTCTTCACCGAGGGCTCGGTCGGCAACGGCGGCCACCTGCATCTCAGCCTCTGGCGAGAGGGCCGGAACCTCGGGCACGGCGGCCCCGGCCGCCACGGGCTGCACCCCGACGCCGAGCAGTTCTTCGCGGGCGTACTGGCCGAGCTGCCCGCCCTGCTCACCCTCGGCGCGCCCAGCGTCGCCTCCTACCTGCGGCTGGTCCCCTCCCGCTTTGCCGGGGCCTACCGCTGCTGGGGTCTGGAGAACCGTGAGGCGGCGCTGCGCCTGATCACCGGCTCCGCCGCCGGGCAGGCCAATGCCGAGTTCAAGTGCTTCGACGCCGCCGCCAACCCGTACCTGGAGATCGGCGGCGTGCTGGCCGCCGGACTCGCCGGCCTGGACGCCGGCCTGCCGCTCCCGCCCGAGACCCCGAGCGACCCCGCCTCCCTCGGCGCGGCCGAGCGCCTCCCGGCGAGCCTGCCGGAGGCGATCGACGCCTACGAGAAGTCCGCACTGCTGCGGCAGGCCCTCGGTCCCGAGTTGTACGAGGCCGTGCTGGCCGTCCGGCGGGCGGAGGCGGAGCTGTTCGCGATGCACATGGATGCGGACGTCATCGAGGCCGTCCGCTGGCGCTACTGACGAGCGCAGGCTCTGCTCCTCCCGCTCCCCGTCCATGAGTTGGTCGAAGGCCTGCTGGTCGCCGTCAAGCTTCACGGAGCTCAGCAGGATGCGGCCCCGGAAGGCGCGGAGCAGATCCTTGACCGCGCCTGTGCCTGTGCCTGTGGCGAAGTGGTCGCAGGCACGGCGTCGTCCGAGGTGAGGGGATCGGCCAGGCGCCGTTGCCTTCGTACGACCCTCGCCGCGTCGCTGCCCGAGGCGACTGCCGGCCACCTCGGTGTGTGGACGCTTGTCGCGCGTGCCGAGAGGCGAGGCCCGCTTGTCGGTGCTCGACAACTCGTGCGTTCGGTGGGACTGCCGGCGTGGGTAGTGGTGCCGGCCCCACCGAGAGGGGAGTCAGCTCCTTCGAGGTACCACGTCTTACCGTCCCGGCAGGGTGGTCGAGCAGGTCCTCGGCGAGGGCGGCCGTGGCCTCGGGTGGAGTGCCGACGGTGGCGAGGGTGCCGGGGATGGTCGCGGTGGCGTCGGCGGTACTGCTGCCGAGACCGGCGATTACCCCGGCATTTTGATCAGCTGTGCTGCTGCGGCCGGCCTGTCCGGGTAGGACGAACGCGTTCGCGACTCGGCAAGTGTCCAAAAACCCAGGTGGCGTACTGGAATCCGAGGACGAAGAGCAGTGCTGTGACTGTCAGTTGAGAGCGGCGGAACTCGTCGGATACGGAGGACATCCGCATCAGCCCGCTTCGGCTCTGGGAGAGGATCCGAGAGTCGAACCGGTAACAGCGGGTGCCAGCGGCTTCGCCATGTAGACCGCCTCGGCACCGTAGCTCGCGGGCAGCCCGATCTCGGGTCGGGCCCGGTAGCCCAGCCGGGACCACAGCACCTCGGAGCCGCGCACGGCGACCAGGGAAAGGGTCCGGTAGCGGGCCGCCCGCCCGGTCTCCTCCAGATGCCGCTGCATCCGGCGGACCAGGCCCCGGCCTCGCGCCCGCTCGACGATCGCCAGGTCGTGGGTGTGCAGGTTGCTTCCCCCGTTGGTCTCCTGTGCCGCGCCTTCCTCGGCCAGGCTCAGGTCCGGGCAGCGGAACAGCGGGTACGGCAATGCGAGCAGATAGCCTCCGAAGGCACCCGCGTGCTCCAGTACGAAGCAGGTCGAGGGCGAGGCGCGGGGCCGGGAGCGGAGCGCCTCCCGCCCTTCGGACAGGCCGCTCGCGGCGTAGGCGCGTTCCTCCAGCGCGACCACCTCGTACCAGTCCTCCTCCCGGAACAGCCGGATCCGGGTGTCGGTCATGCGCCTCCTCCGTCCGGAGCCGGGGCTCCGACGCAGCTGTACGGCAGCGGCGCGAAGCCGTTGAACCCCCGGGTGGCGTAGGCGGCGGCGTACGCGCCGCAGGAGTGGACCCACACCGGGTCGCCGGAGGTGATCGCGCGCGGGACCCGTACCAGGCCGTCCTCCTGGGCGTACGCGTCGTCGCTGTCGCAGGTCGGGCCGGCCACCATGGCGTCGACGAACTGCCCGCCGGAACGGGTGGGGAACTCCAGGCGGTACTGCAACTGGTCCATCTCGTAAAGGCCGTTGAACTTGCCGCAGCTCAGGTAGAGCCAGTCCTCGCGGGTGCCGTCGAGCCGATGCCGGGAAGAGAGCCGGGCGACGTGAGCGCGGATCGCTCCGTGATCGGCGACCAGGTGGCGACCGGGCTCCAGCAGGAAGTCCAGCGGGGCGGCGTTGACGGCACGCAGCCGTTCCACGCCCTCGCGGATCACCACGAACATCTTGTCCGCGGCGGTTCCAACGGCCGGCCGCGCCGGTCGAGGACGCCGAGGGCGGGCAGTCCGCCGCCGAGGTTGATCCGGTCCAGGGTGATGCCGCGCCGGCTGAGCGCCTCCAGGACCATCGCCAGCGAGTCGACCGCCGCAACCCAGGCCTCGGCGGTCATCTGCTGGGAGCCGACGTGCACCGACAGGCCGGAGGGCACCAGCCCGGCGCTCCGGGCGGCGCCGAGCACCCGCAGGGCGTCCTCGGGCGAGCAGCCGAACTTGCGGCTGAGGCCCCACAGCGCGCCCTCGCCGGTGGTCGCCAGTCGGCAGAACACCCGGGAGCCAGGGGCGTGTTCGGCGATCGCGCCGACGTCCTCCAGGCAGTCGGTGGCGTAGTCGCGTACACCCAGCCGGTAGGCCTCGGCGATGTTGCGGTCGGACTTGACGGTGTTGCCGTAGTGGATCAGTCCGGGGGCCACCCCGGTGCGCAGCGCCTGGGCGATCTCCTGCGGGCTCGCCGCGTCGAAGCCGGAGCCGAGCCGGGCGAGGTGGCCGAGCACCTCGTCCAACGGGCAGGCCTTCATCGCGAACCGGACGGCGACGCCGGGCAGTTCGGCGCACAGGGCGGCGTACTGGCGGCCGATGCCGTCCAGGTCGTAGATGATCGTGTCCTCGATGGCGGCGGCGAGCGCGGCACGCAGGGCGGGGCGGTCGTGCTGGTCGGGGAGGGACGCGGTGGATGCGTGGACGGTGGCCGGCATGGTTGGGGCGCGATGGCCGGTTCTGCCATGGTCGGCCGTCCGACGCGGTTCGGCGATCTGGCGCACGTCGGTGGTCTGAGGTTTCACGTGTCAACTCCCGGTCCGACTGGATGAATGATGCCAAGGGCCTGCCGGCCCGTATGAGATGAGGCGAGGGAGTCCAAAGGTCGGCTGTGACGCCTGACCTGGACTCCCTCCACGCCGCACTCTATGCACTTCCGCGGCCTGCACCGGCACCTGCTGTGCACCCTGCGCGGCCCCGCCACCCTCGCGCTGACCAGCGTAAAAGGCCGACGATCGTGAGGTCTTGCCGGCCCGCCACGAACGGGTTTCATCCGGCGGGCGAATCCCTCGAAGGAGAAGCCGATCCGGCGATGCGGCCTCCGCCTGCGAACAGTCTCACCGATTTCTTCTGAACGCCCTTGCCGGTCGAGGACAATGAGCCGCACCGCCCGTCGTCCTGGCAGACGCGGTGCACACCGCGTCATCGGTACAGCGCTCGAACCGGGCGGTGGGGAACGCCCCGGTCAAACCAGGTATCGAACGCGTAGCGCGCGAACATGTCTGCCGGTACCGGCGAGGCAGCGGACCCTTGAGGAGTCCCCCGATCCCGTTCCCGCAAGGTGCCGCCAGGCAGTTTCAGCGCGCTAACCCAACGAGGCCCGGAAAATGCCCCGTTCGGCGACCTTGGCCGACCGGACCGCATCCAGCTTGTCGGTGTCGGGCCGACCGGGGACGTTCTTCACCTCGGGTGCGTGTCCCCGTGGGGTGAGGTTAGCGGGGTCGCCCGTGTCCGGTGTGATGCCCGTCTCGTTGCGATAGCTGGTTGATCAGCTGGCGCGAGAGGTGGGTCCGATGAGCTGTGATGAGGTGCTGCGGCTGCTACGGGAGCGGGAGGCCGCCTGTCACAGCGAAGCGGAACGGCTTGGGGCCGAGGCTGAACGGATCACAGTCCGCCCGGTGATGTGTGAGCAGGAGCCGGCCCGTATCTCAACGGCGCGCGAAGTCGTCGGTGAACTGCCGCGAATCGAGCCGGTGCCGGTATCTCCTACCGGCTCCACCGCCATGGTCCCCCGCCCCGCGCCGGGGTGGACATCCGCCGGACCCCCAGGCTCTGGAACATCTGCTTGCGGTACTGGCCTGGTATGCCGGTCCGGTGTGTTGTCGGCAGGCGGTGGACGGGCTTGGTCCGAAGGTGGTGCCCCGCCGGATGGAAGTGATCCGACACCGTTCGAAGAAGGCCGTTGCGGCGAAGCCGGCGGTGCGGACTCCGGGCGGGTTGTTCACCGTGACGCGTGGCACGGTCGCGGCGAGCGGGTGGGCGAGCGGGTGAACATGCGACAAGAGGACGGCGTTCTCCTCGTCGGTCGGGCTGATCTTCCTGACCACGCAAGAAAGAAGACCTGGTGGCACCTAATGTGTCCGAGCTCCGCCGATGCCTTCACGAGGACTACGTCACGTTCGCGGGGCGGGTGCTGGTGCAGGACCGGCTCGATATCCGTGCCGCCGCCGCGCCGCCGGGATGTGACGGCGCGGGCGCGGGGGCGCGCACGCTCGCGGAGCGTGGGCACGTGCGGCAGTTGGCCACCACCGTCGAACGCGTGGACATCTCTCGGGTCGCGTACCGCTTGCCGGCGCCGAACCTGCACGTACCCGGCAACTCGTAACGACGCCGCCGAGCTGCTGGTGCTCACCTGTGACGCCACGGACGTGAACATGATCCCGTCCGGGGTGAGGGGCACCACCCGCGCCACCGCCGAGACCCACGCGGCGGCCGGCCTTCCCTGAGCGTCTCGATCTCTGTCCATGAAGAGCGTCTTGCGGTGCCTCGGCCCGCAGACGTCTCCGAACGATGTTTCGCCCCGACAGCTGGAAGGTGCCATGAGCGCGCGTCGTCTGCTACCGAACGATGAGTCCCTTGACCTCATCAGGCTGGTCCGGAAGCTGGCGGCCGATGAACTCGCGTCGCGAGCGGATGCCGATGAGGCGAACGAGGCATTCCCTCGTGACGTGTTCAGGCTCCTCGGACGCGTCGGCCTGCTCGGCTTGCCGTACTCCGAGGCGTACGGCGGCAGCGGCCTGTCCTACGAGGTGTACCTGCAGGTTGTCGAAGAGATCGCGTCCGTGTGGGCTTCGGTCGGCGTAGGTGTCTCCGTGCACGTGCTGTCGTGTTTCGGCCTGGCGACGATGGGCACCGAGGAGCAGAAGCAGGAGTGGCTGCCCGCGATGCTCGGTGGCGAGCTGCTGGGTGCCTACTGCCTCTCGGAGCCGCACACCGGCTCGGACCCGGCCGCGCTGCGGACCCGGGCCCGTCTGGACGGCGATCACTACGTCCTGAACGGTGCGAAAGCCTGGACGACCCACGGTGGCCACGCGGACTACTACAAGGTCATGGCCCGCACCTCGGAGGACCGCACGGGTATCTCGTGCTTCATGATCCCCGCTGGCACCGAGGGCCTCACCGCTGATGTACCCGAACGGAAGATGGGCCTGACCGGGTCCACGACGGCGACCATGGTCCTCCAGGACGTCCGTGTCCCGGTCGAGCGGCGTATCGGTGCCGAGGGCGGCGGCCTGCGTATCGCTCTCGCGAGCCTGGATTCCGGCCGTCTCGGTATCGCGGCCGTCGCGGTCGGTCTCGCCCAGGGCGCTCTCGACCACGCGATCACCTATGCACGCGATCGGGAGACGTTCGGATCACGCATCATCGACCACCAGGGAGTCGCGTTCCTGCTCGCCGACATGGAGGCCGCGGTCTTTTCAGCGCGTGCTGCGACCCTCCATGCCGCCCGGTTGAAGGACGCGGGACTGCCGTTCAGCCGTGAGGCTTCGGTCGCGAAGCTCGTCGCGACCGACAACGCGATGCGTGTCACCACTGATGCGGTGCAGGTCCTCGGCGGGGTCGGCTACACGCGCGAGTTCCCGGTCGAACGGTACATGCGTGAGGCCAAGTTGACTCAGATCTTCGAAGGCACGAACCAGATTCAGCGCATGGTCATCGGGCGGTCGCTCGCCAAGTCCAACCATGGTGACCTCACCCTGGCCCCTTGAGACCTGGCTCGGCAGAAAACGGGCGGCTCAGGCGTGAGTGGTGTCCCGACGGCCGGGTGTGAGGAGGTAGGCGATCGCCATGTCGCTCAGTTCGTCCGCGTAGCGGCGTTGGGCCACTTCGCCGGTCGCCGGGTCGGGCCGTACGGAGTTGTGGAAGCAGGCGCCGAGGATGGCGCGGGCGGCAGTGTCGAGCGCCGCCTGCGGGTCGGAGCGGCGGATCTGGTCCGTGTAGGGAGCCGTGCTGTTCTCGGTCGTCGCGGGCGCCGCCGTAGCCGCTGCCCTCCAGTTCGGCACGCATTCGATCGACGGCAACTACGGACTCACCGCCCTGGGCGTCATCCTCGGTATGGCGACCATGTCCACGACCCTGCTCGGCCTCCAGGCCTTCCTCGGCATGGCCGGCTTCGCCCTCGGCGGCGCCCTCATGATGCTGCTCGGCAACCCTCTGTCCGGCCTGACCACCGGCCCCCACTGGCTCCCCGACGGATGGGCCACCATCGGCCAACTGCTCCCGCCGGGCGCCTCCGGCAGCCTGCTGCGCACCAAAGCCTTCTTCGACGGGACGGGCGCAGGCCTCCCCGCCCTGGTCCTCACGGCCAGGGTCGTCATCGGGGTCACCTTCGTGCTCCTCGCCGACCGACAGGGCAGGCGCGCCACGGCGCCCGAGTCCAAAGCCACGACCGGCTCCGAGACAGCCGACATCTCGCACCCCGAATTCGTGACCTCCTGACAATGAGCGGTACCCGGTCCCAGGAGGTCAGCCCTGGGGCACGGCCGGAGAAGAGAGTGGACATGTCTGCAGCACGCGACCGTGAAGCAGTCGAAGGCGGCGCTTCGATCGCCGGTCTCCCGAAGGAAGAGCGCAGGTTCGCGCCGTCCGCCGACCTGGCGGCGAACGCCAATGTCACCGCGGAGGCGTATGAGGAGGCCAAGGCTGACAGGCTCGGCTTCTGGGCCGAGCAGGCCCGCCGGCTGACCTGGGCCACCGAGCCGACCGAGACGCTGGTTCTACCAGGGCGCGTATCGGAAGTGGATCAAGTCGTAGTGGCGAGTTCGACGAGGTGCCGGGCTGTGCCGGCAGGATCGATGATCTGATGGAGGTGTGCGCCGGGCAGGTGTGCCACACGCCAGCCGCGTTCGCGCGCCTCGGCGGAAAGGTCGTCGTACGGAGGGCCGAACAGCAAGTAGGAGCAGGGATGGTCGTCCCAGCCGTCGGGAACCGGGATGTGCTGCTCGTAGTAGGACAGCGGCAGGGTGGGCTGCTCCTCAATGACTGTCTGTCGCACCTTCGGGTCAGAGAACATGGGTGCGACGTCCGCCTCGTCCCACCAATCGGTCCAGCGCGGCAGCCCGCCGTTCACAGCCATCGGGCTGAGGAACTCCAGCAACTCTGGTGAGGCGACAGGGGTCGGTCCGATCCGGGCCGGCAGCGCGGCATCGACGAAGATCGAGCCGGTCACCGGATGGTCGAGGCCCGAGCGGATCGCCGGGAGAAACAAGCCTGCGTTGCTGTGCGCCACCAACGTGACGGGGCTGCCGGCCGAGACCTGCCGGAGGTCGTCGCGGACGGCGTCGACGATGCGGGGCCAGAATGGCGGGGCACCGGCGCCTATCTGCAGCAGGGACGGCACCCGTACCTGGTATCCGGCCGCCGTCAGGTGTTCGGCCACAGGATGCCAGGTCGAGGGGCCTACGGACGGACTGTGCACGAGAACGAAGATCGGCTGCATGTGACGATCCTGTCGCCCATGCCATGAGAGCCGCGACGGTCTTGGCTGACAGCAGAACGCTCGGCTTCGAAGAAGGTCACGCGCCGCCACAACACGCCCTCCACAACCATTCGTTGATGGCGGCGATGAGGACGGGGCTTCGTAGCGGACGGCAAGCTTGTCGTATCGCGTAGCCACGGCCCCGTGGCAACCGCGCCCCGGTCATGGGACAGGTTTGTGAGTTCTGGCTGCATCACCCGGCATACCTGAATCGGGCTGCCGCCGCAGCAGCTCACCGCGAAGGTGCGGAACGGAACGGTTCCCCGCGGGGTGTCCAGGTCTGCCTCGACGCATTGCCTGTCCGGGGAATCTACTCGCGGAAGGTCAGCCGTCGGCAGCCCATGGTCGGGCAGGCCAGCCGCCGTACGCGCAGGTGAACGACGACCTGGCGGCGGTCGACCGGCACGTCCGTCACCGTCCGGCGGTGATACCCATGGGCCTTCGCCGTCGGCGATCCGCACACCGGACACGGCACCGCCACATCCCGAGTGCGGGCCATGACCACTATCGCGTCACCGCCATACGTCACGTCCTCGACGACCAGCGCCGAAAGCCCGGAAACACCGTCCCCACAAGGGAGTTGACATCCATCACAAGATCATGATCATGATCATGGGCGGCTACTCGACGTCACCACCGGCTACGGGCCAGAGCCGTTCTTCTTGCAGTCCCTCGTCCGCTGGACGGACGCCGGTGCGTACGACGTCGCTGACTTCTCGTGGGTCGCTTCCATCAAACCGTGCTGATGTGCACGGCAAGCGTGGAGGGCTACGAGTCGAAGACTGCGGGCCCTTCTCGTGCGTGGTGAAGGGTCAAGAGAGGGACACGGCCGACTACTTGGCCTTCAGGGGCTCCCTGAAGGACTTGCGGAACACCGGGCCGGCCAAGGGGAGTATCGAGGACTTCATCTTGGCTGTGAACGAGCTGGGATGCCGCTGGAGTTTGACGTCGACACGGGTGCCGTCGCCGTGGGGGGTCATCTGGAACACCCAACCGCCAGGTCCGAACGGGGTCGAGTCGCGGGTGGTGACGGTGACCATGTTCTGCGCGGGGTCCCAGTCGTAGCGTGCTCGCTCCCACGACTTGGCGTTTCCTTCAGTGACTTCGGCCCAGGTGTCCCCACGTTCGTGTACCTGGAAGTGTTCCGCGTCGATCGAGGGCCACTCTTCCAGCCGTGAGGGGCTGAAGTCCGTGAGCACCCGCATGACCTCAGGCGGGCTCATCGAGGAATCCACATGGAAATGCAGGCCAGGCATGACCCGCTCCTTCGATTCGGGAGGCACGGTTTTCGGGGCGGCTCCGCCTCGCCGTACCCGCGGGCTCCACGGGCAAGGCCACTCCGCCCCACCTCCCAGCATGCGCCCGCGGTGGGCTGAGGCGCATCCTGGGGCAGAGGCTCAGTAATGCGCTTCCCCTTTCACCCTCACGTCCAGGAGCTCCATCAGCATCGACCATCCGTCGGTCCGGACCCGGCTGCAGGACGGGGTCCTGTTCGCCACCCTGGACGCGGGCATCCTCAACCTTGTCGGTGTCGACCTGGTCCGTGACCTGGTCTCCCTGGTCGACATGCTGTACACCGACCCGGGTGACGTGCGCGTCGTCGTCATCGACAGCGCCTCGCCGGACTATTTCTCCGCGCATGTGGACCTCACGGCCGTCCCGCAGTACACCGCGGAGGCCGAAAAGGCGGGTGGCCCCGGCGATGCTTCACCGGGCATGTTCCTGCACAAGCTGGCGCGGGTTCCGGTGATCACCATCGCCAAGGTCCGCGGGCGGGCCCGCGGTGGCGGCAACGAACTCGCCATGGCGTGCGACATGATCTTCACCTCGCGAGAGATGGCGGTCTTCGGGCAGTTCGAGGCTGGCACCGGTGCCCTGCCCGGCGCGGGTGGTGTCCAGCACCTGGCCCGTCGGCTCGGACGGACCCGCGCCATCGAGGCGATCGTCGGCGCCGACGACTTCGATGCCGACACCGCCGAGCGCTACGGCTGGATCAACCGAGCCCTGCCCGACGCAGAGCTGGACGGCTTCGTCGAACGGCTGACGACACGGATCGCCGGCTTCCCGCCGGAAGGGGTGCAAGCGGCCATGCGTGCCGTCAACGACCTCACGCTGGCATCGGCCGCCCACGTCCGCTCCGACGCCGTGACATTCCAGAGCCCGATCGCCCGGCCCGAAAGCCGTGAGCGCCTGGACTACCTCGCCGGGCAGGGCTTGCAGAGACCTGGTGAGCTCGAACGCGACCTCGGCAAGGCCGTCGCGGACTTCCCCCCTGACAGCTGACTCGTTGGCCTGCTAAAAGCCGAACATCAGCCACGCCTGGTGGCTGACCCAGTCGGGAACCGGTCGGTCATGGCGTCATAGAGCTCTTGGTCGTGTGGGGTGGCCCGCCATTCGTCATGCAAGCCATGCGGACTCCTTGTCACGTGTGCGTGGGGAGGCGTCCGAACCGCCCGCGGCAACGGACGTGCCCGTGGTGCCGGGTGCGGCCGAGTGCCCCAGGTGCCGGTGCACGAAGTGGATGGCCATCGCGCCCTCACCGGCCGCCGAGGCCACCCGCTTCACCGAGCCGCTACGGACGTCCCCCACCGCGAAGACCCCGGGCAGGCTGGTCTCCAGAGTCATGCACGAGCGCCCGCGGCCGTCCCACACCTCGGGGTACGCGCAGGTTTCCTGGGCCTCCGGGCCGGTGCGGACGAAGCCGCGGGAGTCGAGGGCGATGATGCCGGCGAGCCACTCGGTGTGGGGGTCGGCGCCGGTGAAGACGAACAGGCCCTGTACCGCGAGTCGGCGGTGCCCGCCCGTGCGGTTGTCGACCACGTCGAGCTCCTCCAGCACCTCCTGGCCGATGGCCTCGGTGACCTCGGTGTGCAGCATGACCTCCACCCGCGGGTGGCGTTCGACCTGGTCGACCAGGTAGCGGGACATGTTGGCCTCAAGGCTGGGTCCTCGGACCAGCAGGTGCACCTTCGGCGCGTACCCGGCGAGGAACAGCACCGCCTGGCCCGCCGAGTTGCCTCCGCCGATGACGGCCACCGGGTCGGTGCGGCACTGCTGGGCCTCGTAGACGGTCGCCGAGTAGTGGACGCTCGTTCCCTCCAGGCGTTCGATGCCGGGCACCTGGAGCCGGCGGTAGCGGGCACCCGTGGCCAGGACGACGGCGCGGGCGGCGATCTCGCTGCCGTCGGCGAACGCCACCACGTAGTGGTCCTCGTCCTTGGGATGGAGACCGGTCGCCTCCACCGGAATGCTGATCCTGGCGCCGAACTTGTCGGCCTGGAGCACGGCGCGTTCGGTGAGTTCGGCGCCGGAGATGCCGGCGGGGAAGCCGAGCAGATTCTCGATGCGGGACGACGTGCCGGCCTGGCCACCGGTGGCCATCGCCTCCACCACGGTGGTGCTCAGGCCCTCGGAGGCGGCGTACACCGCGGCAGCGAGGCCGGCGGGTCCGGAGCCGACGATGAGGACGTCGCCGTGACGGTTTCCGGCGGGCAGAGACGGCAGGCCGATGAGCCGGGCCAGTTCCGCGTTGCTGGGGTTGCGCAACAGGGCGGTGTCCCGCCAGATGACGAGCGGTGTCTCCTCCGGGCCGACGCCGAAGCGGCGCAGCAGGTCCTCGGCCTCCTCGTCGGTCTCCAGGTCGATCCAGCGGTGCGGCAGCCGGTTGCGGACGGCGAACTCGCGCAGCCGCCTGGTGTCGGGCGAGTAGCGCGAGCCGATGATGCGGAAGCCGACGCCCTGTCCGACGAGCAGCGCGCGACGGCCCAGACACGCGCGCAGCACAACGTCCCCGATGGTGGAGTCCTGGGACACCAGGTGGCGCAACTGGTCCAGGGAGACGACGAGGACCTCGCCCGGCTCCCTGGCGACAGCGGTGTAGAAGGCCACCTGCCCGTGCAGCAGACCGAGTTCACCGATGAAGCGACCGGGGCCGTGCACACGCAGCACGTGCTCCTCGGGGGTGCCGTAGCCCTCGACGACGGCGACGGTACCGCTGAGGACGACGAAGAACGTCTCGCAGCGCTCCCCCTCCTGGATCAGGACGTCGTTCGGAACCATGCTCCGGCGTTGCCCGTGCTCCGCCAGACGTGCTGTCTGGTCCTCCGTAAGGCGCGGATACGCGCCGTGGATGTCCGGGGTCTCCCAGAAGACGGCCCCGTCCGCTTCCTCCGGCACCGGTTCTCCGCCCGGCAGCGGCTGGTCGCCGGACATCAGACGAACGCCTCGTGCACGTAGCACCAGCGCCAGTCCTCGCCGGGCTGGAACGACTGCACGATCGGATGGGCGTCGGCAGCTGCGTGCCTACGCGCGTGCTTGTTCGGCGAGGAGTCACAGCAGCCGACGTGCCCGCAGGTCAGGCAGAGCCTCAGGTGGACCCACGGGGAGCCGAGCAGCAGACACTCCTGACACCCTTCTGGGGTCAGCGGCTGGACCGGCCGGACAAGCGCGAGGTGGGGGTCTGCGTGCAGGGTCATCCGGATCACCCTTCCCGGGCCGTGATCGACTGTTCCACCCACTGGCGCAGAACGGGGGCGGGCGCCGCCCCCGCCTGCCGGGCGACCGTCTCGCCCTGGTCGAGGACGAGCAGGGTCGGTACCGCCTGGACCTCGAAACGCTGCGACAGCCGCGGGTTCTTGTCGATGTCGACCTTGACGAGTTTGATGCGGCCGGCGAGATCGGTGGCGACCTTCTCCAGCGCGGGGCTGACCATGCGGCAGGGGCCGCACCAGGTGGCCCACAGGTCGACCACGACGGGGACGTCGGCCCGCTCGGCGACCTCGGTGAAGTCGTCGTCGCCCGCGTCCACCATCCACGGCAGGGGCTGCTTGCAGTGGCCGCACTTCGGGCGGCCCTCGGCGGCCACGGGCACCCGGTTGGTGCGCCCGCAGTTGGGACAACTGACGGTCGTCGCCTGCATCGTGCTCATGCCGCCCGCGCTCCCTTCACGTCCTCGAGCTGGTCGTAGGTGACCACCAGCTCTCCGTGTTCGGCGTCGACGCGGACCGTCGCGCCGTCCTGGACGTCGCCGCGCAGCAGGGCGCGTCCGACCAGTGTCTCGACCTCGTGGGAGATGTAGCGGCGCAGTGGCCGGGCCCCGTACACCGGGTCGTAGCCCTGGTGGGCGATCACTTCCCGGGCGGCGTCGGTGAGTTCGACGGTGATGCGGCGTTCGGCGAGCCGCTGTCGCAGTTCGTCGAACTGCAGCTCCACGATCCGCTCGATCTGCCGCTCGCCGAGCGGTTTGAACAGCACGATGTCGTCGACGCGGTTGAGGAACTCCGGGCGGAAGTGCCCGCGCAGCTCGCCCATCACCAGGGCGCGGGCGTCGGGCTTGATCTCACCTTCGGCGGTGGCGCCGTCGAGGAGGTGCTCGGAGCCGATGTTGGACGTCATGATGATCACGGTGTTGCGGAAGTCGACGGTGCGGCCCTGCGCGTCGGTGATGCGGCCGTCATCGAGAATCTGCAGCAGGGTGTTGAAGACATCGGTGTGCGCCTTCTCGATCTCGTCGAACAGCACGACCGAGTACGGCTTGCGGCGTACGGCCTCGGTGAGCTGGCCGCCTTCCTCGTAGCCGACGTATCCGGGTGGTGCGCCCATGAGCCGGCTGACGGTGTGCCGCTCCTGGTACTCACTCATGTCGAGGCGGACCATGTTCTCCTCGGAGTCGAACAGAGTCCGGGCGAGCGTCTTGGCCAGCTCGGTCTTCCCGACGCCGGTGGGGCCGAGGAAGATGAACGAGCCGATGGGGCGGCGAGGGTCGCGGATGCCGGAGCGCGCGCGGATGATGGCGTCGGCGACGAGCTTGACGGGTTCGTCCTGGCCGATGACGCGCTCGCGCAGGATCTCGTCGAGGCGCAGCAGTTTCTCGCGTTCGCCCTCCTGGAGGCGGGCGACTGGGATGCCGGTCCAGGCGGCGACGATCTCGGCGATCTCCTCCTCGGTGACGACCTCGCGCAGCAGCCGGTTCTGTCCTTGCTTGGCGGCCAGTTGCTCCTCCTCTGCGGCAAGTCGGCGCTCCAGGTCCTGGAGTCGGCCGTAGCGGAGTTCGGCGGCGCGGTTGAGGTCGTAGGCGCGTTCGGCTTCCTCTGCCTCGTGACGGACCTGCTCCAGTTCCTGGCGCAGTTCCTGCACGCGGCGGATCGCCTGCCGTTCGGCCTCCCACTGGGCGTGTTTGGCGTCGGCCTCGCCGCGCAGGTCGGCCAACTCCCTGCGCAGCTCCTCCAGGCGGGTTTTGCTGGCGGGGTCGGTCTCCTTGGACAGGGCCGCTTCCTCGATCTCCAGGCGGGTGGCGCGGCGGGTGATCTCGTCGAGTTCGGCGGGCATCGAGTCGATCTCGGTACGCAGCCGGGCGCACGCCTCGTCGACGAGGTCGATGGCCTTGTCGGGCAGGAATCGATCGGTGATGTAGCGGTGGCTGAGGGTGGCCGCGGAGACCAGCGCGGTGTCCTGGATCTTCACGCCGTGGAAGACCTCCAGGCGTTCGCGCAGTCCGCGCAGGATGGAGATGGTGTCCTCCACGCTCGGCTCGCCGACCAGGACCTGTTGGAAGCGGCGTTCGAGGGCGGCGTCCTTCTCGATGTGCTTGCGGTACTCGTCGAGGGTGGTGGCGCCGATCATGTGGAGTTCGCCGCGGGCGAGCATCGGCTTGAGCATGTTGCCCGCGTCCATGGCCCCTTCGGCGGCGCCCGCTCCTACGACGGTGTGCAGTTCGTCGACGAAGAGCAGGATGCGCCCCTGGGCGGCCTTCACCTCGGACAGCACGGCCTTGAGGCGTTCCTCGAACTCGCCGCGGTACTTGGCACCGGCGACCAGGGAGCCCATGTCGAGGGCGAACACCGTCTTGTCGCGCAGGCCCTCGGGGACGTCGCCGCGAACGATGCGCTGGGCCAGGCCCTCGACGATGGCGGTCTTGCCGACGCCGGGGTCGCCGATGAGGACGGGGTTGTTCTTGGTCTTGCGGCTGAGGATCTGGGTGACGCGACGGATCTCCGCGTCACGGCCGATGACCGGGTCCAGCCGCCCGGACCGAGCCTCGAGGACCAGGTCGCGGCCGTACTTCTCCAGAGCCTCGTAGGCCACTTCGGGGTTGGCGGAGGTGACGCGCTGGTTGCCGCGGACCTGGGTGAGCGCGCTCAGGAACGAGTCCCTGGTGATGCCGGCCTGTTTGAGCAGTCGCCCGGCGGCGGTCGAAGAGCTCTCCTCGGCCAGGGCGAGCAGGAGGTGCTCCACGGACACGTACTCGTCCTTGAGGCGTTTGGCCTCCCGTTCGGCGGCGTCGAGCAGCCGGGAGAGGCGCTGGGTGACGAAGACCTGGCCGGGAGCCGCGCCGGGGCCGGTGACCTTCGGGCGGCGGGAGAGTTCCTCGCGCACGGCAGCGCGCAGTTCCATCGGCTCGGTGCCGGCCTGTTGCAGCAACCGCGGGATCAGGCCGTCCTCCTGATCGAGAAGCGCGAGCAGCAGGTGTTCCCCGTCGACCTCGGTGTGCCCCATGCCGACGGCCGCGGTCTGGGCCTCCTGGAGGGCTTCCTGGGACTTCTGGGTGAGACGGTTCATGTCCATGGGGGTGTTTCACTCCTCGTGCCGCGGCCGCGCAGGGCGGCTTCGAGCAGGCTGATGCGGTCGAGCAGGTCGAGCACCAGGCCGATGGATGCGTAGTTGAGGCACAGTCCGGTGCGCAGCCGCTGGATGCGGGCAAGGACCGCCGGGGCCGTGGGGGCGAACACCAGGTGCCCCGCGGCGTCGCGTTCGGCGTCGACAAGGCCGAGGGCGACGAACCGGCGGATCAGATCGGGGTGGAGGCCCGAGAGACGGGCCACGGCGTCGAGGGAGAGCCTGGGGGCGGGCACGAGCGCGTACCGGACAGCCGTCGTGGCGGTGATGTCTGCGCCCGTTCGTACCGGCCGGGCGCCCCCGCCGGCCCAGCCGCTGCCTGCCGCTCCCGCGCGTCGGTCGTTCATCGCGTCCTCCTGGGGTCGAACGAGGAAGTGGCGGCGAGCTCCTCGAACAGTTCGCGCTCCCGGTCGCTGAGCGTGGGCGGCACCATGATGCGGAGTTCGGCGTACAGGTCGCCGTTCGCGCCGCGCGGGTTCGGCATGCCCTCGCCACGCAGCCGCAGCCGCCGGCCGCTGGACGAACCCGCGGGCACCGTGACCTTGGCCGTGCTGCCGCCGGGCGTGGGCACCGGCACGGTCGCACCCAGGGCCGCCTCCCAGGGGGCGACCGGGACCTGGATGTGCACGTCGCGGCCGTCCAGCCGGAACCGGGGGTGGGGCTGGATACGCACCCGCAGGTACAGGTCGCCCGCGGCGGCGTCACCACTGCCCCGGCCGCCCTCCCCCGCCAGCCGGATGCGCTGCCCGTCGGTGACGCCCGGCGGCACGTCGACCTCGTACCGCCGCGGCTGCCCGGTGGGACCGGCGAGCGTGACGGTGCGACGGCCGCCTCGGTACGCCTCCTCGACGGTGAGCGGCAGCTCGGCCTCCTGGTCCGCTCCGGGGACGCCGCCCGGGGCGGCGCCGGCTCCGAACATGGAGCCGAGCAGGTCCTCGATGTCGATGCCCTCCGCGCCGAAGTCGTCGCCGAAGCCGGTGGCGTATCGGACACGGGGGCCGCCCGCGCCCGCGGTCCTCCGACCGCGGAAGCCGCCGCCCGCGCCGGCCGCGACCCGTTCGTCGAAGTCCTCGGGGATCTTGCGGAAGTCCTCGCCGAAGCGGTCGTAGCGGGCCCGGGTCTTGGGATCGGACAGGACGCTGTGTGCCTCGTTGAGGTCCTTGAAACGCTCCTCCGCCGCGGGGTCCTTGTTGACGTCGGGGTGGTACCTGCGGGCGAGTTTGCGATACGCCTGCTGGATCTCGTCCTGGCTCGCGCTCCGCGACACGCCGAGCACCTCGTAGTAGTCCCGTGCCATCGCCGGTCACTCCCGCTTCGCGACGGTCACCGCGGCCGGCCTGAGCTGCCTCTCGCCGTCCCCGTAGCCGGGGCGCAGCACCTCGACGACCGTGCCCGGTGGGGCGTCCGGGTCCTGGACGACGCCGACCACCTCGTGCCGGGCCGGGTCGAAGGCGACGCCGGTCTCCGCATGCCGCGGGTAGCCGAGCAGTTCGAGGACGTTCACCGCCTGGTCGCGTACGGCCCGGATGCCCTCCACGATCGCGCCCGGATCGGCGCCGGCATGGGTCAGGGCGAGTTCGAGGTTGTCGAGGACGGGCAGGAAGGCGGCCGCCGTGCGGGACCGCTCGACGGCCCGTTCGCGCTCCAGTTCCCTGGCGTGGCGCTTGCGAAGGTTGTCGAGGTCGGCGAGTGCGCGCCGCCAGCGGTCCTCCAGTTCCCGGATCGCGGTCGTGTACTCGTCCTCGGCAGGCGCGGGGCCGGCGGCGTCGGGCCCCGGTTCGCCGTTCGCCGCTTCCGGCCGGGTCGGCGGGCCCGGTTGCGGCAAATCCCCGCGAGGAGGGCGTACGGCGCCGTCCGGGACCGGTCCGACCGGATCCGAACCGGCCCGGTCGGGTTCCTGGGGGTGGGTGGGCATGGCGCGCCTCAGCCCTTGTCGAACTCGGCGTCGATGACATCGTCGCCACCGGCCTCGCCGCTCGTGGGACCACCGGTGGCGGCATCCTGGCCGGGACCGCCGTCCGCGCTGGCGGCGCCCTGATGGGCCGCCAGCCCGGCGAGCACCTGCTGGAGTTCGGAGGTCAGGGGCCGCACGCGCTCCACGCCCGCCTCTTCCTTGACCGCCGCCCGGGCGTCGGACACGAGCATCTCGGCGCGTGCCTTCTCGTGCGCCGGCGCTGCGTCGCCCAGTTCGGTGAGACGCTTCTCGACCTGGTACGCGATGGCGTCGAGTTCGTTGCGGGCGTCGACGGCCTCGCGGAGTGCATGGTCCTGGCCCTGGTTGCGCTCGGCCTCCTGGAGCATGCGTTCGACCTCACTGCGGTCCAGGTTGGAGCTCTCGCTGATGGTGATGCCCTGTTCCTTGCCGGTGTCCCGGTCGCGGGCCTTGACGTTGAGGATGCCGTTGGCGTCGATGTCGAAGGTGACCTCGATCTGTGGTTCGCCGCGCGGCGCCGGCCGGATGTCGGTGAGCTGGAACCGGCCGAGCACCCGGTTGTCGGCGGCCCGCTCGCGCTCGCCCTGGAGGACCACCACATCGACGGCGGGCTGGTTGTCCTCGGCGGTGGAGAAGGTCTCGCTGCGGCGCACCGGGATGGTGGTGTTCCGCTCGATGATCTTCGTCATCACTCCGCCGCGTGTCTCCAGGCCCAGCGACAAGGGTGTGACGTCGAGCAGCAGGACGTCCTTGACCTCGCCCTTGAGCACCCCGGCCTGGATGGCGGCACCCAGGGCCACGACCTCGTCGGGGTTGACGCTCATGTTGGGTGCCTTGCCGCCGGTCAGCCGGCGGACCAGGGCCTGGACCGCCGGGATACGGGTGGAGCCGCCTACGAGGATGACCTCGTCGATGTCGCTCTCGCCGACCTTGGCGTCGGCCATGGCCTGCTGGACCGGTCCCAGGCAGCGCTCCACCAGGTCGCCGGTGATCTGCTCGAACGTGGACCGCATGATCGAGTCGGTGAGGTGCTTGGGCCCGGAGGCGTCGGCGGTGATGAACGGCAGGCTGACCTGCGTCTGCGTCACCGAACTGAGCTCGGTCTTGGCCTTCTCCGCCGCCTCGAACAGTCGTTGCAGCGCCTGCGGGTCCTTGCGCAGGTCGATGCCGTTCTCCTTCTGGAAGTCGTCCGCGAGGTAATCCACCAGACGCCGGTCGAAGTCGTCGCCGCCCAGGTGGCTGTCACCGGCGGTGGAGCGCACCTCCACCACACCGTCGCCGACGTCGAGGATGCTCACGTCGAAGGTGCCGCCGCCCAGGTCGAAGACGAGGACGGTCTCGTGCTCCTTCTTGTCCATGCCGTACGCGAGGGCCGCCGCGGTCGGCTCGTTGATGATCCGCAGCACCTCCAGTCCCGCGATCCGTCCGGCGTCCTTGGTGGCGGTGCGCTGAGCGTCGTTGAAGTAGGCGGGCACCGTGATGACCGCCTCCGTGACCCGCTCCCCGAGCTGCTTGGAGGCGTCGTCCGCGAGTTTGCGCAGGACCTGTGCGCTGATCTCCTCAGGCGCATAGAGCTTGTCGCGCACCTTGAAGCGGGCCGCCCCGCCGTCGCCTTCGACGACGTCGTACGTCACCGCCCTGGCCTCGTCGGAGATCTCGTCGAAGTGCCGGCCGATGAACCGCTTGGCCGAGTAGATGGTGCCCTTCGGGTTGAGGATCGCCTGGCGCCGGGCCAGCTGGCCCACCAGACGTTCCCCGGTGTCGGTGAAGGCCACCACGGACGGTGTCGTGCGGTTGCCCTCGCTGTTGGGCACGACGGACGGCTCGCCGCCCTCCCACACGGCGATCACCGAGTTGGTGGTGCCCAGGTCGATGCCCACTGCCTTGGCCATGAGGAACTCCTCCCGGTACGGCGCCTGCGTCGACTCTCCGGATCACGTTCGTTCAGGTAGAGGTGGGACGTCCGCCGGTTTCCCACCGGTGCGCACGGAGGGTCTCGAGCACTCCCCAGGGTGACGAACCGGGTGGCTCCACGCCTGCGCCTGGCGAGTCAGGAATGCACAGCTCCGGTCGCCCCACGAGTACGACAGGAAGAATCCGAACATCTCGGACGAGCCGGACGGAAGCGGGTTACCACCGCTCGCCTGTAGGCTCGATGGGAACGGAGTGATCCGATGGCCAGCAGCCGGGCGCACCACCTGTACCGCCGCTGCTCCGACCGGGAGGACAGCCCCCCACGGGGCAGCGTCCGGCAGCCCGCGGCCGCGCGGAGAGTGCCTCGCCCACCCGCTCCAACGCCGGCCGATCATGCCCTCCGCGAACTGACAGTGCTCTCCCGCGCCCTGTTCGACACCCCGGACGAAGGCGAGATCCTGCGCCTGGCCATGGACCACATAGCCGCCGCGGGGCCGTACAGCGCCGAGGCCGGATACCTCAAGGTGGACGGCGACCTGGTCCCCAGCCCCAGGAACGGGCCGACACATGCCTCGGCCGTGGGCCGGAGGGTGCGGGAGCTGGCCGGGCAGGACGGCCCCGTGACCGTACCCGGCAGGCCCTGGGGCCGGGCCCTGGGGCTACGCGGGCTTGAGAGACTCCACGGATACCTCGTGGTGACGTCCCGCTCCCGGCCATCCGAGGCCGAGCGGTCCCTGCTCGACACGCTCGTCCGGCACACCGCTGCCGCACTGTCAGTCGCCTTCGCACACCGCCGCCGACACGAGGACGCGCTGGAGCTTCACCGACTGAGGGACGAACGCACAGCCCTCCAGCGGCGGCTGATCTACGTCGTGGCGGAGCTGGGGTACCAGCGAGCCGTTCACGGGCTCATGGCCGACGTCGCCGCCTCGAGCTGCGGCGAGGAAGCCATCACCCGCGCACTGCACAGGCTCACTGGACTCCCCGCACTGGCCGAGGACCGCTTCGGTCGGCTGAGGTCCTGGACCGGCCCCAGCCGACCCGACCCCTATCCCGAACCGGACCCCGCGCGCCAGGACGAAATGCTGCACGCCGTCGCCCGTCAGGCCGGGCCGGTGCGGATAAGGGACCGGCTGATCACCCTGGTCCGCCCGCACGGCGAGATCCTGGGCGTGCTGGCCCTGGTCGACGCCCGGGACGAGGCCGACGAGCACACCGTACTCGCGCTGGAACACGCCGCCGCGTCGCTCGCCCCGGAGCTGGCGCACCTGCGCAATCTGGCCGAAGTGGAGCTGAGGCTGCACCGCGAGCTGGTCGACGACCTCCTGGCGGGGACGGACGCGGCGAGCGCCTACGCCCGGTCCGAGGCAATCGGACACGACCTGCACCGCAGCCACTACATCGTCGTGGTGCAGTGGCCGAACCGGACTGCGGACGATTCCTTCGCGCAGACCGTGGGACGGGCGGCCTCTGGCGTGGGGATGCGCTCGCTGCTGACCCGACGTTCCGACCACGTGGTCCTGGTCGCCGACGGCAGGCCGCACGCCCGCGCGTTGTACGAGGCGCTCGCCCGGGAGACCGGGACACGGTCCGGGACGATCGGGGTGAGCGCCTCTTGCGACTCCCCGGACGACATACCCCACCACTACGAGGAGGCGCAGCGCGCCATGGAGGTGCGCCGGCACTCCCGCGAGTGCTACGGCACGACGTTCTTCGACGAGCTCGGCCTCTACCGCATCCTGGGACCTGGCAACGATTACCGGGAACTGGAGACGTTCGTCCAGGAGTGGCTCGGGCAGCTCATCGACTACGACTCCCGGCACCACACGGCCATGGTGGAGACCCTGTCCCGGTACTTCGACTGCGGCGGCAACTACGACGAGACCGCGGAATCCCTCGCGATCCACCGCAGCACGCTGCGCTATCGGCTCCAGCGCATCCGCGACATCAGCGGCAACGACCTCGCGAACGTCGAGGACCGGCTGAACCTCCAGGTGGCGACCCGAGTGTGGAAGATCGTGCTGGGCGGCCCCGGCTGATGCCTCGCTGGAACTCTTGCGCGATCGGCGTCAGCAGCGGTAGGGCGAGCTGCCCAAGATGTCGCGGCCGGAGCGAGGCGGGCGCAGGGGCCCGGACAGACACCACCGACGCGAGACGCCCGGGCCGCGGCCCGGGCGTCACAGGGCGATGACGTGGTGGTCGACCAGGTCGAGCAGCGCCCGCAGGGCCGAGCTGGGCCGCCGGGTCGACGACGTGCCGAGATGCATGCTCCAGCGGAGCATGGTGCCGTGGACGTCCAGGACGTGCAGGCCGGGGGTGCGGGCAACGGCGAACGCGGGCAGGAAGGCGATGCCCAGACCGTGCCGGACCAGTGCCGCCCCCATGTCGATGTCGGGCACCTCCAGAGCCACCCGGCGTACGACGCCCGCCACAGCGAACGCCCGGTCGACCACCTCGCGGTTGCCGTAGCCCGGTGGGAAGTCCACGAAGGGTTCCCCCGCGAGGTCCGCAAGTGCCACCTCCCCCCGCTGGGCAAGCGGATGGGCGGCGCTCACCACCAGGACGAGCGGCACGGTGGCCAGCTCCCGTGCGTCGATCCCGGCGGGTTTGTGCTCGGGCAGCGACAGGAAGGCCACGTCCAGGTCCCCGCTGAGCAGCGCGTGCGCCAGTCCCGCCGATCCGGTCGTCGCCAGCCGCAGCCGGACGTCGATCGCCGGATGCCGCGCGTGCAGCTGTCCGAGGAGCGCAGGCAGGTCCACCACCTCGACCGAGGCCATGGCGCCCACGTTCACCGTGCCGCGCAGCGTGTCCTGTGCCTCGCGCACGGCGTCCTGGGCCGCCTGGGCGGCGTGCAGGGTGGCCCGAGCCTCCGGCAGGAGCGCCGCGCCCGCCCCGGTGAGCCCGACCTGCTGCGACGTGCGCTCGAACAGCGCGCAGCCGAGCTCGCGCTCCAGGGAGCGGATCGCGGCGGACACCCCCGACTGCACCACGTGCAGCCGACGGGCGGCACGCGTGAAACTCAGCTCCTCGGCGACCGCGATGAAGTGCTCCAGCTGACGTAGCTCCACACGAGAAGTATCACTTGTATTGCTCGAGCCCAGCAAAAACATTCGTTGGCATTGATCCCCGCTGGTGAGGAGGATGGAAAACGCCATCCACTTCCGCCCGAGGAGGGGTACCCCTGCCTGCCGTACCGACGCCGCTCAGCCGTCCCACAGCCCACGCTCCCGGCGACCCGACCCACCGGATACCAGCACCCGCTCCCGCCGACCTGCCGCCCCGCGCCCCCGCCCGGCGCCGTGCCTCGCACACGACCGGCTTCTGGTTCGTGGCGGTGGCCTTCACCGTGCTGATGGCCTTCGGCACCGCGCCGACCCCGCTGTGGCCGCTGTACGAGGCCCGGGACCACTTCGGCGCGACCACCGTCACGGTGGCGTACGCCTCGATGGTCGTGGGCGCAGCGGCCGCCTTCCTCGGACTGGGACACCTGTCGGACCGGCTCGGCCGGCGGCGCATCATCGTCCCGGCGCTGCTGGTCGGAATCGTCGCGTCGGTCGTACTGATCGCGTGGCGGGACCTGCCGGGGCTGATCGCGGGCAGAATCCTGAACGGCGTCGGACTGGGGCTGATGGCCTCGACCGCGACGACGTACCTGCACGACCTCCACCACGAGGCCCATCCGGAACGGACGGGTTCGGTGCTGCCCGGCATCGTGGCCACCGCCGCCAACCTCGGCGGCCTGGCCTCAGGCCCCCTGATCGCCGGAGCCGCCGCCGAGTGGCTTCCCACGCCCCTGATCACCACCCAGGCGATCTTCACGCTCGCCATGGCAGTGTGCCTGGCGCTGGTGCTGTCCACCCCGGAGACCGTGGACCTGGAGCTGCCCGCGGCCGAACCGCCCAGCAGGTTCGTCCTGCGCCCCGGCGGCCGGCGGACGTTCGGCGCGGCCGGCGCGCTGGGCGCCTTCGCCTTCGCGATCCTCGGCCTGATCTCCTCCCTCGGGGCGAGCGTGCTCCACGGCACCCTGCACACCGACTCGCACCTCGTGGTCGGCCTGGCCGCCTTCCTCATGTTCGGTTCCGCGGCGGCCGCCCAGCTGGTGCTAGGCCGCCTCCCACTGCCCCGGGTCCTGACCGTGGGGGCAGTAGTCTTCCCGGTCGGCCTGGTCCTGTGCGCCGTCGCCCTCTACCACCCGGCGCTCTGGCTCTACCTGGTCGCCGTGTCCCTGTCGGGAGCCGGCTCCGGGCTGCTGTTCAAGGGAGGCGTCGAACGTGCCGTTTCAGTGGCCGAGCCCGCCTCACGCGCGGGGGTCCTCGCCGTGTTCTTCGTCGTCGCCTACCTGGGAATGGGCCTGCCCTCCATCCTGTTCAGCATCGCCCTGAGGCATTTCGCCGTGCAGACCGCGATGATCGGCTTCGCGGCGGTCCTCGCCTGCGGCGCCGTTGTGTCGGTCGCCGTCGCGTTGCGCGACCGCGCACCCGGTCCCGGCACGCTCTCGGCCCGCTCCGCTCGCCCCTCCTGACCTCTCTGCGGCGCATGCGACACCGGTTGTCTGGGAGGCGCGGACCTGGGCACTCGGTGCGGGCGCGCGTGACACGGATCCGCGGCAGACGGGAGGCCCGAGATGTCTGTGGAATCGGCCAGAACGATCGCGCTCCCCTCCGGTGAAGAGATCGCGGCACTTGGGCAGGGCACCTGGTACCTGGGCGAGGAACCGGCCCGGCGTGAACAGGAGATCGCCGCGCTGCGGCTGGGCGTGGACCTGGGCATGACCGTCGTCGACACAGCGGAGATGTACGGCGACGGCACAGCCGAGGAGCTCGTCGGGGAGGCCCTCCGGGGACGCCTGGAGGAGGTCTTCCTCGTCAGCAAGGTGCTGCCCGGCCACGCCGACCGGAAGGGCACCGTCGCCGCCTGCGAGGGCAGCCTGCGGCGGCTCCGTGCGGAACGGCTGGACCTCTACCTGCTGCACTGGCGGGGACGGTGGCCACTTGAGGAGACTCTTGCGGGATTCACCGACCTGATGGACGCGGAGAAGATCCGCTACTGGGGCGTGAGCAATCTGGACATCGCCGACATGGTCGAGCTGACCACCCTCCCCGGTGGCGACGCCGTGGCCGTCGACCAGGTGCTGTACAACCTCTCCCGGCGCGGCATCCAGTGGGATCTGCTCCCCTGGTGCCGCGAGGCCGGCGTGACGGTCATGGCCTACTCCCCGATCGAGCAGGGGCGGCTGCTGAAGGTCGAGGCACTGGATGCCGTGGCCCGGGCCCTCGGAGCCACGCCGGCCCAGGTGGCACTCGCCTGGGTGCTGGAACAGGGGATGGCCGCGATCCCGCGTTCCGCATCACCCGACCACGTTCGGGAGAACCGCGGCGCGGTGGACCTCCACCTTCCCACCGAGGCGGTCGAGGCCCTCGACGAGGCGTTCCCGCCGCCCAGCGGGCCCACGCCCCTGGAGATGCTCTGAAGCTGGAACGCAGCATCGACGCGCGCGACCCTCGCCCCGAACCCGGCCGACCGGTGCTCAGCCCCTCGCCCCGTCGTCATGAGCGCGCGAGCCGGGCCGCGAGATAGGGCGCGGTGGCGCTGCGGCGGGCCCTCGCCACCTTGGCCGGCGGGCCCGCCGCGACCACCCGCCCGCCCGCGTCGCCGCCGCCCGGCCCGAGGTCGATGACCCAGTCGGCGGTGGCGATCGTGTCCAGGTCGTGCTCGACGAGGACGACCGTGTTGCCGGCGTCGACGAGCCGGTGCAGCTGTCGCAGCAGCAGCGCGATGTCCGAGGGGTGCAGCCCCGCCGTCGGCTCGTCGAGCAGGTAGAGCGCGTGACCGCGGCGGGCTCGCTGGAGTTCGGTGGCCAGTTTGATGCGTTGCGCCTCACCACCGCTGAGTTCCGTCGCGGGCTGCCCCAGCCGCAGATACCCCAGTCCCACCTCGCGCAACGTCTCCAGACTGCGGGAGGCGGCCGGGACGGCGGACAGGAACTCGGCGGCGGCGTCGACGGACAGCGCCAGCACTTCCGCGATGTTCTTGTCGCGGTAGGTGACTGCCAGCGTTTCGGCGTTGTACCGGGCGCCATGGCAGGTCGGGCACGGCGCGTAGGTGCCGGGCAGGAACAGCAGTTCCACCGCGACGAATCCTTCGCCCTGGCAGGTCTCGCACCGCCCTTCGGGCACGTTGAAGGAGAACCTTCCGGCCGAGTAGCCCCGCGCCCTGGCCTCGTCCGTCGCCGCGTACAGCTTGCGCACCGCGTCGAACATCCCCGTGTACGTGGCCAGGTTGGACCGGGGAGTTCGGCCGATGGGCCGTTGGTCGACCCGGACCAGCCGGTCGAACGACTCCACCCCCGACGCGTCCTGGACGTCGACCTCCAGCTGCGCCTCGTCGGGCTCCTCGGGTACGAGTCCGAGGTGGCCGCGGACGACCTCGGCGAGCACCTGCGTCACCAGCGTCGACTTTCCGGAACCGGACACGCCCGTCACCGCCGTCAGTACGCAGAGCGGTACGTCGACGGACACGTCGTGCAGATTGTGGCGGGAGACGCCGCTCAGGTGCAGCCAGCCGTGCGGTGTGCGCGGGCGGTGATCGAGCGGCTGGGCGCGCCCGAACAGGTACTGGCTCGTGGCCGACTCCCCGACCCGCTCAAGACCGGCGACCGGGCCGCTGTACAGCACGCGTCCGCCGCCCTCACCCGCGCCGGGGCCGATGTCGACCACCCAGTCCGCCCGCCGTACGACGTCCATGTCGTGCTCCACGACGAACAGCGAGTTGCCCGCCGCCTTGAGGCGGTCCAGCACGTCCAGCAGCGGTTCCGCGTCAGCCGGGTGCAGGCCCGCGGAGGGTTCGTCGAGGACGTAGACGACGCCGAACAGCCCCGAGCGCAGCTGGGTGGCGATCCGCAGACGCTGCGCCTCGCCGGGCGACAGGGTCGTCGAGCGGCGCCCGAGGCTGAGATATCCGAGGCCCAGGTCGAGCAGTACGTCGACCCGCGCGACCAGATCGCCGCAGATCCGGACCGCGACCTCGGTCGTCTCCCCGGATCGGGCGGTCGACGTGGTGGCATCGGCCTCGGACCGCCCCGCGACGGGCCGCAGCAGCGCCACGACCTCGGTGAGCGGCATCGCGTTGATCTGGGCGATGGAACGTCCGGCGAAGGTCACGGCGAGCGCCTCGGGCCGCAGTCCGCTGCCGTGGCACTCGGGGCAGGGCACACTCCTGACGAACCGGAGCGCCCGCTCGCGCATCTTCTCGCTCTTGGAGTCGGCGAGGACGTGGATGACGTGCTTGCGGGCGCTCCAGAACTTGCCCTGGTAGCCGTAGTCGACGCGGTCCTCCTCCGGCTCGATGTACACGGAGGGCTGCTCGTCCGAGTACAGCAGCCAGTCCCGGTCCTTCTTCCTGAGCCTGCGCCACGGTCGGTCGATGTCGATCCCCAGGCCGCTCACGACACTGCGCAGGTTGGCGCCCTGCCAGGCGCCCGGCCAGGCGGCGATCGCCCCCTCGCGGATGCTCAGCGAGGGGTCCGGGACGAGCAGGTCCTCGGTGACGTCATGCACGACGCCCAGTCCGTGGCACTCCGGGCAGGCCCCGGCCGCGGTGTTGGGCGAGAACGACTCGGCCTCCAGCCGTGCGGCCCGGGGCGGATAGGTGCCGGCGCGGGAGTACAGCATGCGCAGCAGATTGGACAGCGTGGTGATGGTGCCGACCGTCGAGCGCGAGCTGGGCGACCCGCGCCGCTGCTGCAGCGCCACGGCCGGTGGCAGTCCGGTGATTTCCTGCACGTGCGGTGCGCCGACCTGCTGCAACAGCCTTCGGGCGTACGGTGCTACGGACTCGAAGTAGCGTCGCTGGGCCTCCGCGTAGAGGGTGCCGAACGCGAGCGAGGACTTGCCCGAACCGGAGACGCCGGTGAAGGCGACCATCGCGTCCCGCGGAACGTCGACATCGATGTTCTTCAGGTTGTTCTCACTGGCGCCCCGGACATGCACGAAGGGGTCGGTCGCGTCCTTGTCCACCGTTCCTGATTACCTGATCGCGCCGGGAACCGCGCGACAGGCGCCGTCACGGGGCCCCGCTCACACGAGCCTCCGGGTGGCCCCTGCGGCCGGTGAGGGTGCCATGGCTATCCGCCTCGTGCACGAGCACCGGGACAGGCGGGCCGTAGAGAGGCACTCGGCATCGTGCTGGTGTCGGACGAGGGGACGCAACGACGGCAGTGTGAGCAGGAACGCCGCAGCGACATGGACGAGCAGGAACAGCGCGGCGTAGAGGAAGTGATGCCCGTGAAGGTGATCACGGTGACGAGGTTGCACAGGAGGCGGCCCTGTTGCCGATCGATCTCGTCGCGGTGCCCGGGGTGGCGCGGAACTGGTGTTCGCGGTGGCGCACGCAACCGTGGCCCGGTGGTGGAGCAGGCCCTGTGCGGGGAGGACGAGGAGACCTGACCGTACCGCCTGCACCTGCTGGCAGGGGCCAGCGTGTCACGCGGCGTGGGCGATACCTCGGGGGCATCCTGTGGGCACGGGCGATCGCGGGGGGCAGCCGACGAGAAGGAGTCATGCGGGTGTCGTCTCAGGGCGCTACGGTCGTGGCTCTCCTGGCGGATCCGGACGCGCCCACGGAGATCGCGCAGCGCATGGCCCGGACACTTCCTGCTCGGCTCGCCGACAGGTCAGGCCAGGGACGACGGTTCGACGTCGAGGTGGTCAGTGAGCCCTTCACCGCAGGGACCGAGGACCCGCCCACCTTGATGCGCCGGATCATGGACCGCGGAAGAGCGGAGAGTTGGGACATCGTCGTGGCCCTCACCGACCTTCCGCTGCACTCACACGGGCGTAAGCTCGTTGTGGATCTGAGTCACGAACACGGCTTGGCCCTGCTGTCTCTTCCTCCGCTGGGGGGCTTGCGTCTGCAGACGAGAGCCCGGCGGGCCGTGGAGGAAGCCGTGCTCAGCTTGGCGGGGCCGCGGGCCACCGGGGCTGAGGGACCTCCGCCGGGTCAGCCGCTGTTGGGGCCCTTCGTCAGTCGCCTCGCGCCTATTCACCCGGGCCAGGTCGGTGTGGAGGAGGCCGCTGATCTTCGGTACGTCGTCAGCGGACCGCGCGGTTACCTGAGGGTGCTCGTCGGTATGGTCCGCGCCAACCGGCCGTGGCGCTTGGTGCCGGGCTTGTCGAAAGCCCTGGCGGCCGCACTCGCCACGGGAGCAGCCGCCACGGTGAACTCCACCATCTGGAACCTGGCCGAGTCCCTGAGCGCGCCACGCCTCGCGATCGCCACGGTCGGGTCCGTCGCGCTCATGATCGGCTGGCTGATCGTGGACGCGCAGCTGTGGCATCGATCAGCGGAGGCCTCGCGGGAGGCGAGGCAGAGGGCGAGGCTCTACAACGCCTCGACGGTCATGACCGTGGGTATCGGGGTGCTCGTCTGCTACGCGGGTTTGATCGTCATCAACTTGGTGTGGGCCCTGTTCATCCTCAACGGCCAGGTGTTCGCCTCCACGACACGAACCCCGCTGCACGCCGCGGAATACTGGACGTTGTCCTGGTTCGTCGCTTCGGTCGCCACGGTGGGCGGCGCACTGGGATCGGGCTTGGAGAGCGACGAGGCGATCCGGGCGGCCGCCTACTCCAAGCGCGAACAGGAGCGCCGCCAAATGCTCCAGGACAACGACGGCGACTAGTAGTAGGACTCCGTTAGGTCTTCCTGTTAGTGCTGATCAAGAGCATGTTGGATGTGTGGATGCACATGAAGTGAACCGTGTCCGGGCGACGTTGGCGTTGTTCATCGCTGATGTGTTCGCCTCGGTGCCGCGCAAGGACCAGCGGGCCAAGGGCGACTGCTACTTGCGGGGGTTGATGCTGGACGGCCGCCGCAAGTCGATCCAGGCGATGGCCTCACGGCTGCCGGACGGCAACGAGCAGAATCTGCAGCAGTTCGTGAACCAGTCCACCTGGGACCCGGTACCGGTGCAGCGGCGGATCAACGAACGCATGTTGCCGCTGATCGACCCGGCAGCCTGGGTGATCGACGATGTGTCGGTGCCCAAAGACGGTCAGATGTCGGTCGGTGTTGCTCCGCAGTACTGCGGAGCCTTGGGTAAACGAGCCAACTGCCAGGTCTCCGTCAGTGTGCACGCCGCGAGTGACACCGCTTCCTGCCCGCTGCAATGGCGGCTGTTCCTGCCCGCGGAATGGGCCTCGGACAGCCACCGTCGGGCCAGGACCGTCATCCCGCCCGAGGCCACGCATCGGGAGAAATGGCGCCTGGCCCTGGACATGCTCGACACGCTCGCCGACTGGGGGATGACGCCGCCGGCCGTGGTCGCCGATGCCGCTTACGGCACCAACGCACACCTGCGGGCCGCGTTGTCCGATCGCCGCATCGCTTACGTCCTGGCCGTCCGCTCGGACGTGACCGCCCACCCGTTCGACGCGAAACCCGTGGCCCCGGACCGCAACGGCGCCATCGGCTGCTGGCCCCAGCCCCGCTACCGGAATCCCGCACCGTCGCTGTCGGCCCTTGCCGCCGGCCTCGACCCAGAGGCCTTCACCACCCTCACCTGGCGGCACGGCTCACGAGGGGAGTTACGATCCCGTTTTGCCGCAGTGCGTGTCCGGCCCGCCGGCAAGGCGGTCGAGCGACCGATCCGGGCCGCGGCATCGGCCGAACAGGGCTGGTGGGACGGGGTCCTTCCGGACTGCTGGCTGCTGGTTGAATGGCCCGAGGACGCCGAGGCCCCCACCGATTACTGGCTGTCCAACCTGCCGGCCGGCACCTCGATCACCGATCTGGTCCGTCTGGCCAAGGTCCGCTGGCGCATCGAGCACGACTACCGCGAGCTCAAACACGGCCTGGGCCTGGGCCACTTCGAAGGCCGTTCCTGGCCCGGCTGGCACCACCACGTCACCCTAGTGACCGCCGCCCATGCCTTCCTCACCGAACAGCGCCTGTCCCCAAAAGTTCCCGGGCCGGTCTCACCCTCTATCAGGTCCTCGACTCCCTCCAGAACACGCTGAGGTGCTGGACAGGCATCTGCACCACCTGCCATCAGCCCCTGACCAGCAGGACCCCGGGATCGAGACAGACCTAACGGAGTCCTAGTAGTGCTGTGACCGAGAAGGTTCACCAGGTTGGGCCGCGCTGATGGCTCCCTCCGACTCAGATGGGATCCGGGGGCGCAGCCCGCGATGGCGATTCTTGGAAAACGACCGACGTTGCCCCTCGCCTCACTTGATCTAGTTATCAACGGCTCGGGACGATTGGGGTGCGTGATACTGCCGGCGATTCGGTGTTTCCTGGTCGATCAGGTATGAGGTGCGTCCGGCACTGCGCGCGGCTGTTCGGCGCTGGCTTGGCCCAGCCTTACACCTCCGCGGGGGTGGTCGGTCGTGTCGCGTATCGGTGGCGCATGGCGTCGCTGGCCGCAGGACCTGCGGTGAAGACGTAGGTGTCGCTGTCGTCGAGTCGGCGGCCGGTCTTGGCGTCAACGACGACGGGCTCGACTTCCTCGCCGCTGTGCGCGTCGATGAGGATCATGCTGCGTTCGGCCGGTGTGAGGCGGGAGTTGCCCCACGCGGCCAGGGCGACGACCACCGGTCGGAGGGAGCTCCCGAGTTCGGTGAGGACGTACTCGTGGCGTACGGGGTTGGTCTGGTAGGGCCGGCGCTCCAGCAGTCCGTCGGCGACGAGGGTTTTCAGCCGGGTGGTGAGCATGCTGGAGGAGATACCCAGACTCTCCTGGAATTGGTCGAAGCGCGTGTAGCCGTCGAAAGCGTCGTGGAGGATCAGCAGCGTCCACCACTCGCCTACGTGTTCCACCGTTGTGGACAGCGGGCACTCCCGGTCCTCCAGCCTGATGCGGCTTGCCATCGCGACCATCCCCTCGGTTACTGCTAAAGTCGAAGTTAGTGGCTTCTATTTTAGCAGTAATGACGGGAGCGGTGCCTTCTTCGCCCGCACCCGGGAACGGAGCACACCGTGACCACATCCATCAGCGAATCCCTCGAAGACCGACGCGCTCTGGTCACCGGCGGTACCAAGGGCACCGGAGCCGCCATCGCCCGACGTCTCACCCAGGCCGGCGCGACCGTGCTGGTCACGGCCCGCAGCCGCCCCGCCGACGTCGAGGAGAAGGCGTTCATCAAAGCCGACCTGTCCACCGCCCAGGGCGCAGCCCACGTTGCCGCCGAGGTGGACGCCCGCGTGGGAGGCGTCGACGTCCTGGTCAACACCCTCGGCGGGTCCGAGGCGCCGGCCGGAGGGTTCGCAGCGCTCGGCGAGGACGACTGGGCCAGGGAGCTGAACACAAACCTGCTGGCCGCCGTCCGCCTGGACCGCGCACTCCTGCCGCACATGATCGCCACAGGCAAGGGCGTGATCGTGCACGTCACCTCTATCCAGCGCCGCATGCCGCTGTGGAACGGAACCCTGGCCTACGCATCCGCCAAGGCCGCCCTGACCACCTACAGCAAGGGCCTGGCCAACGAGGTCGCCCCGCACGGCGTCCGCGTCAACACCGTCTCGCCCGGTTTTGTGCAGACCTCGGCCGCCGACAACCTCGTCGCCCGGATCGCCCACGACGCAGACATCACGCAAGAAGCGGCGTTGGGCCGGCTCATGGACTCCCTGGGCGGCATCCCGCTGGGCCGTCCCAACCGGCCCGAGGAAGTCGCCGAGCTCGTCGCCTTCCTCGTCTCCGACCGCGCCTCGGCCATCGTCGGCGCCGAACACGTCATCGACGGCGGCACCACCCCCACCGTCTGAACCCGCCACCACCCCAAGGAGCGTCATGCACGACAACCAGCCCCGAACCAGCACCCCGGACACCCTGCCCGAGGTGATCACCCGCTACCTGACAGCGCACCGCGCCCGCGACACCGCAACCGCAATCACGGCGTTCACCCGCGAAGCCACAGTGACCGACGACGGCAACACCTACGAGGGCATCGAGGCGATCGGAAAGTGGCTCAACCGATCGGCCACCGAATTCACGTACAGCATCCACCTCACCGGCACCCAGCAGACCGACGCAACCCGCTACATCGCCACCCACCACCTCGAGGGCAACTTCCCTGGCGGGACCATCGATCTGCGTTACCAGTTCACACTCCGCGACGGCCTCATCGAACGCCTCGTCATCGAACCCTGAGGCCCTGCCGGCGCCACCCGTTGCGGCCTCAGGCGAGAAGCCCCGCTCGCCCCGCAATCTCGGTGACTCACCTTCCTGCCAGGTCAGGCCGCCAATTGCCGTGGCCGTCCGCCCCAGCGGATGCCTTTCTCGCAGGGGATGCGGGCGCGTTCCTTGCGTTCGGCGGCCAACACATCGCGGTGGCGAGCGTTGGCGTTGCGCCACCGGAGGCAGGCGTGCAGGGCCCGGGTCTGCACGGTGTGGTTCGGGTGATTGGAGTTGGCGATGGTGAACTGCCGCAGTGGTCCGAAGGCTCCTTCCACGTCTTGGTCCGCTGGAAGGTAACGCCGCGGCGGGCGAGCAGGCCACGTAAGTTTTCGCGGCCGATGAGGATCACACGGCGCCTGGGCTTTCCGCAGGTAGGCGACGAGTTTGCGCAGTGACCAGCGGGTGAAGGGCTGACCGAGCTTGGTCGGGCGGGTGGTGGCCGTCGCAATGACGAAGTTCTCGTCGTCAGGGCTGAGCCGGCGGGGACGGCCTCCCGCCCACTTAGGGTCCAGGCAGGCCAGGCCGATCTCGTTGAACCGGTGGATCACATCCCGGACGGTGCCGTCGTCTGCCTGCACCAACTGGGCAATCACCGGCACGCGGTTCCCGCCGGCCGACGCCAGCAGCATCATCGCGCGCCGGTAGCGCACCGCGTGGGTGCTGCCACGCCGCACAATCTGCTGCAGCTTCTGCCCTTCCTGGTCGGTCAGTCTGCGCATACGGACACGCTCGGCCACTGCGCCTCCAGCGGTCGGATCGAACGTCACCGCACATCCAACCGTCACGATCACCAAACCGGCGAACCTATGCGGTCACAGCACCAGCTGGTGACCCGAGTCGGAGATTCGTTGGGGGGCTGGTGGTTGGTGGTCGTCGATGGCTGGCGGTCGTCCGCGTACGAAGATTCCGCTGATCGATCGGTGCGAGTCTGTTTCGCGTCAAGGGCCTACGGGGACTCGGAAGGCACGCTGCCGGAGGGCCGACGCTCCGCCGGACAGGCCCACGGCGGCACCGCCGTTCCACCTGGACCGGGTGAACGGCCCACAGAGGCATGCCGGAGCCATTGACCCCGTCGCACCAACTCCCGGGAGTCAGGCTCGGTAGGCCGTCCCCATCGCACCCGTGCTGCGGTCATGCCGCGGCACCGAAGGAAGCGATCATGAAAGCAGCGGTATATGAAGGTCCGCGAACCGTCACGGTGAAGGACGTACCGGACGCGAAGATCGAACACCCCTGCGACATCATCGTCAAGATCACCACTACCAACATCTGCGGTTCGGACCTGCACATGTACGAGGGCCGCACCTCGTTCGAGTCCGGCCGCACCCTGGGACACGAGAACATGGGTCAGGTCGTGGAGGTCGGCCCGGCCGTCCGCAAGGTCCAGGTCGGCGAGTATGTGGTCCTGCCCTTCAACATCGCCTGCGGCTTCTGCAAGCAGTGCGAGCAGGGCCTGACCAGCTACTGCCTGACCATGCAGCCGGAACCGGCCCTCGCCGGAGCCGCCTACGGGTTCGCCGAAATGGGCCCCTACCAGGGCGGCCAGGCGGAACTGCTGCGCGTGCCCTACGGCGACTTCAACGCGCTGCGTCTGGGGGAGGACGCCGCCGACCGGCAGACCGACTACGTGATGCTCGCCGACATCTTCCCCACCGGGTATCACGCCACCGAGATGGCCCACGTCAAACCTGGCGACCAGACGATCGTCCTCGGGGCCGGTCCCGTCGGGCTGATGGCGGCCTACTCCGCCCTCCTCAAGGGCGCCGGCCGCGTGTGGGTGGCCGACCACCAGCCCGACCGGCTGCGCAAGGCGGAGGAGATCGGGGCCATCCCGATCAACACCGCCGAGCAGAATCCGGCGGAGGTCGTCAAGGAGGCCACCCTCGGTCTGGGCGCCGACAACGGCTGTGAGTGCGTCGGCTACCAGGCACACGACCCCGAGGGACATGAGGACGCCAGCCTCACGCTCAACGCACTGATCGACTCGGTCAGGTTCACGGGCGACATCGGCGTGGTGGGCGTGTTCCTGCCCGAGGACCCCGGCGGCGCGGAGGCCCAGGGGGAGCTGGAGGCGCGGGGCAAGGTCCCGATCGACTTCGGCATGATGTGGTTCAAGGGCCAGCGCATGGGCACCGGGCAGGCGCCGGTGAAGAGGTACAACCGGGCGCTGCGGGATCTGATCGCCGGCGGGAAGGCAACGCCGAGCTTCGTCGTCTCCCACGAACTCAGTCTGGACGAGGCCCCCACCGCCTACGAGCACTTCGACGCCCGTGACGAGGGCTGGATCAAGGTGGTCCTGCACCCGAACGGACACGGGAACGGCCACAAGCGATAAGGAATCCGAAGGGCCACCGTCCCGCCCGTCCTCCGGCCGGGGCTGGGGGCAATCGCCCGTGCTCCGGTCGGACCTGAACCTACGGCGATTGCCCGCGCTCCGGCCCGGCAGGACGGACGGCGGACGCTCAGCAGTGTCCGCAGTGGCTGCACCCCGTCCAGCGGCTGCGGCCGCCGGCCTGTTCGCCGGGCGGGTGGGAGGCTTCCCTGCCCGACGGCTGCCGCACCTCAACCAGGCCGATGCGACCCGGCAAGGTGTTCCGGCTAGGCTCACACCCGTGAGGTGGCTGCGGGCCTTCGGAGAGGTCGTGCGATCCGGGCTCACGATCGAGGAGACGCGGCTGGAGCCCCTGCTCGCGCTGCGCACGGCCGCTGGGGTGGCGATCGTGGTCGGGCCGGCGCTGTGGCTCGTCTCCCCTGCGTATGCCGCGTCCGCCGCCCTCGGTGCCTACTCCGCGGGTGGGGCCACCTTCCAGCGCACCTGGCGTCCACGCAAGGTGATCGCGCTCGGCGCGGGCGCGGGTCTGGCGCTCAGCACCTTCGTGGGCTACCTGGCGGCGGGACGACTCGTGACGTTCCTCCCACTGCTGGCCCTATGGGCCTTCGCCGCGGGGATGGCGTGGGCCGTCGGATCGACCGCTGGGATCGTCGCAGCGACGACGGTCGGCAGCATGCTGGTGACCATCACCCTGCCCACGAGCGTCGGGCGAGCCCTGGAGCACGCCGGGGTCATCGCGCTCGGGGGCGTGGTGCAAGCCGTGCTGATCTTACTGTTCCCGATCCGCCGTTGGGGGGCGCATCGCGACGCGCTCGCCGACGCCCTGGCCGCCGTGGCGGACTACGCCCGCCGACTGCGGCACGACCCGACCGCCCCGTTCGACCCGGAGCCGTTGATGACGGCCCGGGACGCGGCCGCCGTGACGCCGTCACAGGCCCGCACCCGTCCCCCCGCCCTGCACGGCCCCCGGGGACTCGCCGAGCGTATTCGGCCGGTCGTCGCCGCGCTCGCCGACCCGGACGTCGGCGCCCCGGCGGAGGGACCCGGGAGGGACCGCGCGCGGGAGTTGCTCGACGCGGCCGCCGACGTCCTGGATGCGGCCGCCCGTTCGATCCGCCGCGGCAGTCCCGCCGAGGTGCGGCCCGGGAGCACGGACGTCCTGCGTGTCGACGAGGAGCACGAGGTGCTGGAGGGCCCCGCGCGGCAGGCCGCCGAGCGGCTCGTGGAACTGCTCGGCGAGGCGTTGGAGATCGCCGGGAGCGGCGGCGCACGCGGATGGACGCCTACGCCGCCCGGCCCCGCCGGCGCCGAGTTCCTGGTGCGCCCGACAATGCTCCGGCTGGTCCCGGTCGTCGTCCGGGCGGTCCGCCGTGAGCTCCGCCGGGACTCGCCCGTGTTCCGACACGCCGTCCGCCTGGCGGCGGTGGCCACGCTCGGCTATCTGATCGCCGCCCGGCTGCCCCTGGGCCACAGCTACTGGGCGCCCATCGCCTCGGTGATGGTGATGCGGCCGGACTTCCACCGGACGTACGCGCGCGCGGTGGCCCGTTTCGCCGGGACCCTGGCAGGGGTCGCGCTCGCCACCGGGATGGTGCGGGCCCTGGGCCCGGACGCCGACGTGTTCGGCGCGCTGGCGGTGATCTCGGCAGGCCTGTCGTACACGCTGATCCGTACGGGCTACGCCTACTCCCAGTGCTTCACTGCCGCGTACGTCGTCTTCCTGCTCGGCATGGGCGGCCAGACGTGGGAGCAGACGGTCCCGGAGCGGGTGGTGCTCACCCTGCTCGGCGGGGCCCTGGCAATGCTGGCCTACGTGGTGTTCCCCGCGTGGGAGACGCCCCGGCTGCCGGGCCGGCTTGCGGACTGGCTCGCCGCCAACGGCCGCTACGCGGCCGCGGTGCTCCGCAGCTACGCCGAACCGACCCGGGAGCATCACGCCGACATGCGCAGGGCACTGCTGGCGAGCAGGGATGCACGTGCCGCCTGGCAGGAGACATACGACCGGGCAAGGCAGGAACCGGTCCGCCCCAGGGGTCTGACGTCGCGTGAGGCGGAGGAGGCGCAAGAGGCACTGAAGGGGTTCGGCCGGGCGGTGATGCTCATGGAGAGCCACGTCCCGCGGGCCGACAGCCGTTTCGTCCCCGAGGCGGAGCGGTTCGCCGAGGCCCTGGAGACGGACACCGCGAAGGCAGCAGTCGACGTGCGCGACCACAGGAATCCAGACTGGGGGCGTGTGGAGGAGGCGCTCCACGCGTGGGAGGACGCTGCCGCCGGCAACCGGAGCCCGGTCGTGCGGCGCGAGGCGGAACTGCAGAAGCGGGCCTTGGAAGACCTCGCGACGGCCGTGAGTCGCACACCCCTGGAACGGGACGTCGGCTCTGCTCGCGAGGAGCAGCGGGGGCGGGCTGCCGTGGCAGCGGAAGGTGACCGATCAGGCACCGCGCACCGGGGTGGGTGACGAAGTCGGCCATGGGGAAGTCCGCGCCTCGATTGCGCGCCGGATCCCGCTCGTGTGATCCGGGTGCCAACCGTTCACGCCGCCTCTGCTGTCGATGTCACTGGTTCATGACCTGCTGGGCGGCTTCCGTCTCGGTGGTGGCATCGGCTGTGGTGAGCGTGCCGCCTGCGGTCTCCAGATGCGCCCGGACGAACCACTGGAACTGCTCCAGGTCGCGCAGTTGCTCGATCAGCAGGTCCTCGGTGGCCGGGTCGATCTCCCCCACTGTCTTCACCGCGGCGCGCAGGTCCTCGATCAGTCCGGTGTACACGAGGTCGAGCGCGCCGAGGTGGGCGATGGCGTCGGCGCGGCCGACGCTGTAGTCCTTCCAGGTTCGCTCTTCGACCAGCACACCCGGGGTGCCGTGGGCAATGCCTCCCAGGGCGGCGAGGCGCTCGGCGACGTCGTCTGCCATGGCGCGAACGCGGTCGACCTGCGGGTCGAGCATCTCGTGCACGGCGATGAAATGCGGGCCCACCACGTTCCAGTGGACGTGCTTGAGGGTGAGGTGGAGATCGTTGAGGGTATGCAGGCGCTGCTGGAGCACCTCGATGAGCGAGCCGGCGTCCTGCACGGTGAGGCCCGGGACGGTGTAGCGGGGGGTGACCTCGGAAGGCATGGCCAGGTCTCCTGTTCTCGTGCGGTTTGCCCCCTCCCGGTACCCGTGATCGAAGGACACAACCACCGCAGCCTCCTCCGGACCGGACAGCCCTCCCGCCTCCCCGGACTGCGCGTCAAACTGGGTACCTGATGTCAGACCGGCTTCGCCGGGCCCAGCGGGAACCGCGGTGAAGAACGGAATCGGGGCTATGCGGTGCGGGATGCAGGGAGGCGAGGAGATCCGCCAGGCCGCCGGGAGCCCGTCCGCGCAGGCGGGCCGCGGTGCGCACGGCATGCTGGTCGGTACGGGCAATCTGGTAGCCGGCCGCGAACAGCCGGGCCGCGAGGTCGCGGTCTTCGCCGGTAGGCAGGGGTGCGAAGCCGCCCACCCGCAGGTAAGCGGCGGCGGACACGCCCAGGTTGGCTCCGTGGACGTGCGGATGCTCCCATATCGGCTCCGTCTCCTCGAGCGGACGGGTGCCGAAGTACTCGGCGTCGTGACGGGCCACACGAAAGGCACCGGCCGTGATGGGGGCGAGGCGGATGGTGCCCAGAACGGCGTCGTAGCCCCGCCGCACCCAGGCGACCTGGTGAGTGAGCCACAGGCCGGCACCGTGGTGTCGGCGTCCGTCATGGCCAGCCATACCTCCGGGCCGGCATCTGCCAGCAGCTTCAGGGCGTGGTCGATGCCGACCGCCCGTGCGGCTCCGACATTGCGGCTCGGGGTATTGACGACGTGGGCTCCGGCGCGGGCGGCCAGAGTCGCTGTGGCGTCCGTGCAGGCATCCGCCGCCACCACGATCACGACGGGCATCGGCGCCACGTGCTCTACGGCCGCGTGCACGCTGCGCATACAGGCATGTATGCGGTGTTCCTCGTTGTGTGCCGGGATGACGACAGCGAGGGCTGCGGGGGTCACGCCAGACCCTCCGCGCGGGCCGGGGACAGCACCGGGCCCGAGCCTGGGCGGTGTTCGTGGACGGTGAGGGTGAAGTCCGGATCGTCGTAGCGGGCGAGGCGGCTCAGGCCTGTCAGGGTGTCCAGGCGGTCGGCGACGTCGCGGCCTGTGCAGGTGTGCTCGGCCACCGGGTGGTTCCAGTGCACCGTGACCAGGTGACCGCCCTCCCCCAGGCTCTCCGCACTTCGCTCGAGCAGCCGTGTACGGGTGCTGGGATCGAAGTAGTAGAGGAGTTCCGACAGCACGATCAGATCGAAGGAATCCTGGGGCCACTGCTCTGGCACGATCATCCGTTTCACGGTGACGTGCTCCGAAGCGGAGGTGCGTCGAGTCGCGGCTTCGACGGCCGCGGCGACGCGGTCGGTGGAGAGCAGCTGATCGCATCGGGCAGCCAGGAGTTCGCTCAGTACGCCCACCGAGCAGCCCGGCTCGAAGGCCCGCAAGTAGCGGGGGCGGGGCAGGGCCGCCACGGTGAGGTTGTACTTGCGGCGGTCGTACCACCGTTCCCCGAGATGCCAGGGGTCGACGGCGCGGGCGTACTGCTCGTCGAAGTAGCCGGCGGGGGTGTTCAACGCAGCACCGTCTCGAAGGTGCGGGTGTGGTGGGCGATCTCCTGCGCCGGCAATACCGGCCCGACGCCGCAGCCGCGGGGCTCCAGTTGGCTGGTGAACCGTGACAGCGCTGCCTTCTTACGGTCGACCGCCCTCTGGGCCAGAGGAAGAACACAGGCCCGGTTCCACGGCACACGGGGGTCGCAGGGACGAGCCCAGTGCCACATCCACACGGGGTAGAACCACACCGGCGTGGAGCGGTCGCGGCCGACACGTTCGGCGGCTCGGCCGGCGGCCTCGTGGTCACTGTGGAGGTCGCCCACCCACGGCGCCACACACACCGCAGCCCCGACGGCGTCCAGCACTTCGCCGATCACGGCTTGCGCCCGGGTCTCGTGCTCGTGGAGGCCCGTGTCGGGCAGAGCGGCATGCACCGGGGCGGGCAGGTCCCCGAGTTCGCCCAGCGCTGCGGCCAGTTCGCCACGGCGGCGGGCGGCCAACTGTTTCCGGGCCGACGGCGACGCAGGGCCGTGGGATGCCTCCCCGTCGCTCAGGCACACCGTGTGGACCGCCACAGCGGCGTCGAGAAGGGTGGCCATGGCACCGCCGAATCCCAGAACCTCGTCGTCCGGGTGAGCCGCCACGACGACCACGGGGCCTGTCGGAAGCATCAGGTGGGGCAGATGGTCCGGCAGTCGCGCCGCCTGCCACTCCGCCTCGTCGGTGCCCGGCGAGTCGATCGCCGCGGCGGCGGCCAGTCTCGCGGCGTCAGCGGTCTCCAACGAGCTCATCGGGTCGCCTCCGCCGGGTCTGCCGTCACCAGGCGGCCGAGTTCGGCCAGGTCCGCCTCCGCGTGGTGCTGGCGCAGGTAGACCGTCAGGTCCGCAACCGCGCGAGCGTGCCGTTCGTCGTGGCACAAAGGCCCGGCACCCGTGGCACGCCCCACGTGGTCGAGTACCTCGGTGCACACCTTTTCGGCGAGGGCCCGCACGCGCAGGCTGCGCACCCGCGCTTCGTCGTGTGCGTCGAGAGGATCGGCGTCGATGTCCTCACCCGCTTGCCGCAGCATCGCGCCGGCCGTGTGCAGCAGCGCATCCACCGCTCCGAGGTGGGCGGCCGCGTGCGCGTTCAAGCGTCCAGCCGCGCCTCGCTCGTACAACGGCGCGGCGACGGCGTGGGCACCGCCCAGCCAGCAGGCCGCGACACCGATTCCACCGTGCTGGAAACCGGGCCGCTCCAGATAGCCCTCCACCCCGCCGACGGCCTTCGCGGGTACATCCGTGAAGGACATCTCCAGGCTGTCGCTCCCGGCCATACCGATCGCCGGCCACGTCCCTTCCACCGGCTGCGCGCCCGGGTGGTCCAGCGCGACGGCGAACAGCCGGTAGCCGTCCTCGGCGTCCGCGCTCAGCAGAGCGTGGGTGCAGGCGTGGGCACCGGAGCAGTAGGGCTTCACGCCACTGAGCTTCCACCCCCGATCGGTGCGTGTCGCGTGCGTGCCGGGACCCGGTGGGCGCGCGGCCCACACTGCCCACCGCTCCCCTTGGGCGGGCAGGCGGTGGTGGTCCAGCTCGTGCAGGATCGCCGCAGCGTCCAGGTGCCCCTCGGCGAGCCGTGCAAGCGACAGGTCCCGCCGCCCCAGGGCCATGAGGACGGCGAAGCGGCGGGCCGTCGAGCGGCCTGGCAGCGGCACGCTCGGGGCCTCGCGCTCGACGAAGTCGGCGAACAGATCCGCCGTGCGCAGTTGCGGGGTGCGGAGGTGATCAGGCGACTCGGGGGGCGTGACAATCACGCGGACCTCCTGCATGCATCGTCGAAGAGCGTCAGCTGGCGTCTGGGTATCCGTAAGTTTCTGCTCAAAACACGCAACACAGCCGGTCCAGGAGCTGACGGCATACGGTTCGGCCTGGCTGCGCAGGGGTGCCCGGAGCGCGGCGCACCGTTGCCGCTCGAAGCGGATTACCTCACTACAGGACTCACCGAAATCTATGTTGGTCGGAGTAGACATTGGGAGATCGCCTGGATATGGTTTCTCTCGTAGCCAGGAAGATCGCAGGGCCGGGCAGAGATGAACTGCCTGGAAGCAGGACGTAGTTGCAGTGCGCATCGCGGTGCGGTGGTGGAGTTGCGAAGCCAGGGTTGTTGCAGGACGGCGACGGGACTGACGACCGGACCGGGCGGCCCGCAGTGATCAGGGGCCGCCGTGAGCAGGACCGCAGTGGCAGTACCCGCAGTGAGAGTCAGTAGTTCCCCGGTAAATGGCGTCGGCTGCGGGCGCGCGTGCCGGGAAGTTCGGCAGTGGGGTTCCAAGCCAGAGCAGATGCACGACGGGCGACGGGGCTGGCTGCCGAAGCGTGGCGCTCCCCCAGGCCACCAGCAGTACGCGTCACCCGCAGTACAGAGCAGTGCGCAGTCCCCATGAGTAAGTGTTGATCAGAGGGAAGAACGGAGGAATCTCGCGCCATCAGGATCGCCCGGGCGGAATGGCTGAGCCCGGGTACCGCAGGACATCGATAGTGAGGTGGTCTCCGGTCAAGCAACCGCGATCCCCGCGCACCCGACAGCATCACGGTCGGATCCGCGGAAACAGAAGGTCGGCCAAGTTCTAGGGCCGGCAGATGGTGTGCAGTTCCTTCGGGGCCCTGGTGCCGGTACGGCACCAGGGCCCCTTGTCAACGGCCACTGAGATGCCCAGGTGGGTGGCCGTTGGATGACCAGGCTGGTGGCCATCAGAAACCCAGGTGTGTGGCCAGTGGTGTTCCTGG
>NZ_JBIAIQ010000022.1:0-152802 GCF_042871525.1 Streptomyces sp. NPDC005784 | reverse complement strand
GAGCGGGGAGATATCTGGCCATCCGCGGGGAAACCGCTGGCCATCAGTGGGGCCGTAAATGGCCGCCTATGGGGAGTATGCCGAGGCCACGGTCAGACGGCAATAGAGGGAGTCCGGTACGTCACCACGGGGGGAGCGACGGACCGGACGTGGAGCCCGCAATGGCACAAGTCGCCTTCGGGTGGCGCGACTTCACTCTGCGCGGTAGGGGCTCCAGCGGCCGAAGCGGGCCAGCCGTTTCCGCGCCGCGCCCTCGTCCAGGCCCAGCGCTGCCGCCACCTGCTCGGGGTGCGCGTCCTGCCGGGCCGCGCACTTGAACACTCGGTATGGCACGGGCCCGCCGACCTCCGGCCGGCGGGCCGCACGGTCTATCGGTCACATCGACAACTTCTCCCACTTCGCCTCCACGCTCCAGGCCCGAGCACCGCGCGCGAAGTCAGCGAACACAGCGACGACCTGCTCGAGGTCGGGCAGCACACAGCGGTAGTGACGATCAGGCGAACCGTCACGGTGCTCGACTCCGAACCCGCCCGACGCCACACCAGCCCGCGACCCGGCCCCGACCTGGACATACCGGCCCTCGCTCCCCTCCAGGATCACGAACCAGTTGTCCGCCGACAGGCTCCGCACCGCCCGCTCAACGGTCTCGGCATCCGGATCCTCCACCTGCAGGCCGACGCACGACTGCAGCTGCAACGGGTCGGGTCCCCGCAGGCCAGGCGGGACATGGACCACCCCGGCCTGGGGATCGAAGCACACCAACCCGTGCTCACCGGACAGTTCGACAATGCGCGGAGCCACCTCTGCCGCACGGCCCCACCCCATCGGCATCAGCACGCACTCCTCGGAGACGTCCAAGCCGGCCGACCAGGGCGAAGCGAGATCCGGCAACTCGGGAAACTCCGCAACCAGGGCCTCATGGAACCTCGCCACGGCCGGGCTCCCGGCAACCACTCCAGATGCGCCCTCGCACATCCGCCGATACTTCTGCACAGCCTCCGCCCGCGACGGACGCTTCTGCTCGAACCACACCGCAAGATCAAAGCTCATGACACCCCTGCCCACCGGAGCCCACCCCCGATCGCCGGAGATCCTAAACGACACCACTGACAGCCCCAGGATCAACGGGGAAGACGCTTTGGAGCTGTCGTCACCCGTCGGTCGTGCCGGCGGGTGATCTGGCAGTGGCATCACCATCGAGGTGGCGCTGTCGGAGCATGTGGCCCAGGTGGGTTGCCGGGGGCCACGGGCGTGGCGGTGAGAGGAGGGGATGGGGCACGTGCGGAATGAGCCGGCCGCGGCCCCGCCTGGTGGGCGGGGCCGCGGCCTTGTGCCGTACGCGTGGCCGGTCAGGGGGCGACGATGCCTTCGCCGCCGACGCCGCCCGGCACGGTCCGGGAGCCCAGCGCGGTGAGCGAGCCGTCGCCGTTGACCGCGAACTCGTCGACGATGCCGTTGACTCCCGTCTGGGCGTAGAGGTAATGCCCGTCCGGGGTGGTCGCGGCGTCGACGGTGCCGGGGTGGGTGGGCGTGTTGCCCAGGGGGGTCAGGCGGCGGCCGTGGTCGGAGGTGCGGAAGCCGCTGAGGGTCGAGCTGCCCGCGTTGGAGGCGTAGAGCAGGTTGCGGGCGGCGACGATCCAGCAGGTGGCCGACTGGCCCGTGGCCGCGTATGCCTCCTGCGATGCGGTGCCGTCGCGGTGGATGGTGAACGTCGCGACGGCGTTCGTCCCGGCCTCGGCCAGGAACAGGCCGTGGCTGCCGTTGGGGACGAAGGCGAAGGGCACGGCGCCCGGCAGATTCGTGGTGACAGGGGAATCGGCGGGTGCGCCGGAGCGGTCCAGGTTGAACACCAGGAGGTTGCTGCCGTTCGCCTTGGTGGTGACGACGAGCTGGGAGCCGTCTCCTGTGAAGCCCACCTGCCCCGGGGTGTTGGTGAACTGGGGCGTGGCGTTCGGGTCGAGCCCCAGGTCGCGGTTCCATCCGGCCTGCTCGCGCAGGCGGCCGCCGTGGATCGTGTAGCCCTGGATCGAACCGCCGTCGAGTGCGTTGAGCACGTACACGTCGTCGTCATGCACGGCGACGCTCACCGGGAAACGGCCACCGGAGCCGACGACTTGCCGCAGCGCCAGGCGGTCGCCGTCCACCGAGAACACGGAGACGGTGTCGCTGCCGGCGTTGACGGCATACAGCAGGGCATGGCGCGGGTCGTAGGTCAGGGAACCCTGCGAGGCGAGGTGGTCGGCGACCGACCCGGCCAGCACGCCCCCGAGACCGTCCGTGTCGTAGGTCTTGGCCTGGGTCAGCCGCCCGTTCTCCGCGCGCCGGTAAGCGATGATCTGGTTACCCGCCGGGTCGTCGGTCTGGACGAAGACCGCATGGTGGCCGCTGCTGTCGTGCCCGTCGTCGCCGCCGCGCGCCGCAGCGGACACGGACGGAGTGCATACGGCCGCTGTAGCTAGCGCGGTCGCGACAGCCATGCCGAGACGAGTGATCTTCTGCACGATGTTCTGCCTCCACGAGGGACCGGGATCGACGTCTCGCTGGAGGCCTGCGTCTCTGGTCGAGCCAGATTCGGGCACCGTGGCCGCGAGCGGAGACGACATGGACGAGGACTGTGGTGGGCGTGCACGCTACGCCGACAGCGTCTCCGTGCGGGAGCCACCACTGTTCCTCACCGACAAGGTATGTGATGTTTTGTCAGAAATCTTGGAGGTGCTGCGGTTCGGCGCTGCCGCGCAGCTCGCCGGAGTAGAGGGCGTCTGTAAAGCCTGTCAGCGTGCCGGCTTTGCGAGGCGTCGCAGGAGAAGTCGGTGGCCTGCCGTCCGGGCGACGGCGGTTCGCCGCCTCCCCGCTGGCCGAGCTGACCGCGATGCTGAACGTGCTGGCCGAACCCGCGCATCTCCCGCAGCTCGCCGGCTGGGCCGGGGACGTCTGGACTGGGCTGCGCCCGGAGCTGGCCGAGCGGCTCAGGGAGGCGGAGTTCCGCCCGCGTTCCTCATGAGCCGACTTCCTGGTCCCCGCCCGTCCCCGGCCGACCCTCGCCGAGGAGTTGGACGATGTGGACCGGATCGACGGTGAAACCTATGTGACCACCGCGCTCATCACCACGTGCGGAAGCAACCGGGTCCCTTCGCCGCGCCGTCGCCGCTCGCCGACGCGACGGCGAGCGAGCGTGCCCTGGACCGGGGCCCAGGCCCGCGGCGCGCTCCAAGAGGCCTTCGCGGAACGGCTGCTCGCGGACCCGGCGCCGTGCGGGCGCGGGTGCGTAACACCCTCGAACAGTGCGCCGAGGCCTTCTTCGACGCCGCCTGGACGAGCATCGCCGTGCGACTCGCCACCGACCTGCGCCTGAAGAACGGCCTGCTGAAGCGCCAGGGCTGGGGACGGCACTCGCATCGGTCTCCAGCGCCGTGACCCTGGCGCCGGACGGCAACCGCATCATCGTGGACAAGCTGCAGGACAATGCGACCGCCGCCCACGATACCGGGGTCACCTTCCTCCTCAGCGTCTTCGGCCGCCCGCACCTGGTGGCGGTCCACGCGCCCGGGTGGCAACCGGTGGTGCAGTACCCCGTGGCCGAGGCGAGTCCATCGGAACCGGTAACGCTGGAACGGTCACGCTACGGCTGAAGGCACTCGCGCATCCGGTACGGCTGCGGCTGCTGCGCACCCTGGCCCGCGGCCCGCACACCACCGGTGAACTGGCCCACGCCTGAGAACTTTGACCCCGGACGATTCCCGCCACCTCGCTGTCCTGCGCCGCGCGGACCGGTCACGCCTGAACTGCCTCACCTGGCCACTTGCTTGGGTACCGGCTGCGTCTTTCGGTGGACCGCGCGCTGTCGTCGAGCAGTGAGATGTGGGTCACATCCGGTGGCGTCGGTGTCACACTCCGGGGGCTCACCTCCGTCTCAGGGTGAAACCGTAGCGACCGCGGCAGGAGGCACTCATGAGCTCCGACACCCGGCCTGGCGCACCGGGGAAGTCCCGGCCAGCCGGCATGGATGGCGACACGCTCCCCGGCGTCCTGGTCAACGGCAGCCTCGCTCCGACGCGACGCTACGGAATTGTCCGAAGCGGCAGCAGGCTGCCAGACAAAACCGCGGCCGGAAAGCTCGATGCCCGGCACGACCTCGACCGGCCCCCGCCCAGCCCGACGGCAAACGCCACGGGGGACCCATAGGCCCGACGGGCCGAAGAGAAGGGAAGATCATGACCAGGTATCGGAAGACGGGGCGCGCACTGACCGCCGGCGCGGCTCTGCTGGGCGCACTGGTGTTTTCGGGACCGGCGAACGCCGCCGACCGCACCTCCATCGTCGCCTACGGCGCTCACACCCGCGCGCAGGCCGTGTCCTACGGTGCGAACGGCGCCGTCAGGGTCTGCGACGTCTATCCGGACGGCTACGGGGTCGCCGTCCGCTACTACCGCAGGGTCGGAGACCGTCAGACGCTGTATGACTTCAAGGGCAAGGGCGAGGACAAGTGCAGCGAAACCACCGACATCCGGAGCAATCCGATCACCCTCTTCGCGGCGTGCGTGGTCATTGACAGCATCGACTACTGCAACACCCAGTACGCAGACACCGGCCGGTAGTCCGCGCGCTCCCACGGGGTGCCGCACTGGCGTGACCACTCCGGACAGCAGCTGTGCATCCAGGCGGGCGCCGGCCCCGTACGGCGCCCGCCGCCGCCACTGGGCGGGCACCCGCGCTCCGTCGACCGGCCGCTCGGCGGTGCGCAGCCCCGCCGTCCACGCTGCCCGGTGTCTGCGGTGGCTGCGCCCGGTGCCTCAGATGTGATCCAGTCAGGTTGCGACCGTGGCGCCGTCCCAGAAGAGAGTGCGGGCTGCCCGGACGCGCTGCTGGTCGGCACGGAGTCCAGGGTGCCGGCAGGGGTGGTTCGGCCGCTCGTGCTGACGGCGGGGCCGGCGTCGCCTCGGCTCCGGCCCCGCCGCACAGCCCGACCCGACGGGCCGCGGGTGCGAAACCGCGGAGGAGATCCCCGCGTCGCCGACCTCCCGCCCGCGTCGCCGACGTCCCGCGGGCCTTGCCCGGCGCAAGGGTTACCTGCTCAGTGGTCCCATGCCTCGGGGCCGCCGCCGCGCCATTCGATCCACTCAGCGGTCCTGATGTCCGATGCTTCGACGTCGTCCATACCGACTCGGCGCAGGAACTCGGCGATGTCGATCAGGGTGTAGGCCATGCCGACGAACCCTTCAGCGACACGGACTCTGCGGCCGCCGTCCGTAGCCGGCGGGTAGACAACGACGGACTGATCACTGGCCATGCGTTCAGCGTGCGCGCGCTGCCGGCCGCGCGCATGCGGAGCGGTCGTGCCGTTCGTAGGCTGGTACAGGCTCTCGCGGTTGGTGTTGGAGACCACCCTCGTGAGCTGCTGCTTCTTCCGTTGCCTCCGGCGTGTCGGGCATCGGAGCCTCAGCTTCATGTCGCTTCCTCGGCGGTCTGCCTTGATCGGAGCAGACCGCCGAGCTTGTGACCTGGGCTGTCGCGCACCTTCCGAGTCAGCAGCCCCCAGGTCTCCCACGGGTGCGGTTGCCAGGCGGTTTGGCGACGAGCACGGTGCCGGGTCGGCAGTGCGAGCATGCGTCGACGCCGCCGGCGAGGGCCTGGACGCGAGCCGCCGGAGCTGAACTCGCGTGAACAAGTCTCCGAGTGACCCGCTCGATCGCGCCGTGCGGTAGATGCGCGTTCCCGGGCCGGTCGGACGGGCGGCTCAGCGCAGTCCGGCGAAGAGATCGTGCTCGGGTACGGCCGCGCCGGTGGCGTCCTGGACACGTACGAAGGTCTCCATGCCCATCAACTCGCCGAACCTCTCCTTGCCCATCTTGAGGAAGAAGATGTTCTCGCCCTGACTGGCGTGCGCGGCCAACGCGTCGAACTTCTGACCGCTGAACGCGGTGGTGTCCACCCACGTGGTGATCTCATCGTCGGGGAGGCCGATCTTGGCCATCGCGGCGGCCTCGGCAGGATCCGGCTCCGGCATGTCCTCATGGAACTCGCGCATGACCTCGCCGAACCGCTGCATCATCGAGCGGGGCATCGTGGTCCAGTACACCTTCGGTGCCAGCGCGGTCATCTCCAGCGCCGCCATCGTGATGCGGTGGGCCTGGATGTGGTCGGGGTGGCCGTAGAAGCCGTTCTCGTCGTAGGTGACGACCACATCAGGTCGGTAGTGCCGCATGAGATCCGCGAGTCGGGCCGCGGCTTCCGGCACGGGCGTCTGCCAGAAGGATCCGGGGGCGTCGTTGCTCGGCCAGCCCGTCATCCCGGAGTCGGCATAGTCCAGCATCTCCAGATCGCTGACCTTCAGGACGTCACAGCTCGCCTCAAGTTCTTGACGGCGCATCAAGGCGACCGCCGCCGGATCGTGCCCGGGGTCGCCCGGCTTGACACCCCCCGGTCCGTCACCGCAACCGCCGTCGGTACACGTCACGAGAACCGTGCGGATGCCTTCCGCCGCGTACCGCGCGAGGACCCCTCCGGTTCCGGTGGCCTCGTCGTCGGGGTGGGCGTGCACTGCCATCAGCGTCAAGGGCCGGTCAGTCATGAATCAGTCCTCCTGCAGAAATACGTCTTGGTCCGAGTGCGCGGCGGGCGTACCGCGATCCCGGGGCCCGGATCCTGGTGGGACGGACGACCTTGTGGTCTCCGTGATCCCCGCCCGTACGGCGCCGGTCCCTCTGTCGATGCAACCGTGCCGACCGGACCGGCTGTTCCCGGCGCGGCCGCCTGGCCTTCCAGGCGTCGGCGTTTCAACGCGAATGAGGTACAGGCGCGACCTGCATGTCTCAGCGCCACGTCGGATCCGACGTTCATCCGGTTCCAGCCGTAGGATTCCGACACGAAATTTGAGACTCTACAGTTGGTGTGGGATCTCAGTGCTCGTGGCACACGAAGAGTGCCTGACCAGTAGTCATTCGGTCATTCGGTGGTCTCACGTCGGGGCATGGCCGGCTTGTCTCAGGGGCGTGACATTTCCTCACGAACTGGTGAGGACGACAGCCATCAGTCGCAGGAGTGTTCGTGACGGAGTGCGCGCTTTGCGTCGCCAGCTTCTACCCCGACCGCCCTCTCGACCTGATCGTCAACAACGAGATCACCCCGGCGGTCAACCAGATCGAAACCCACCCGTTCTTCCAGCGCGCCGACTACCAGGACTCGTCGCGACGACACCGGAGATGGACTTTCCACGAGAACGTGTGATCCTTGCCTCCATGTGGGGGTTCGAGCGTCGTTTGGCGCACGGTGTGATGTCCGGCGCCATGGTCGCAACAGTCATGGCGCTGACCGGATGCAGCGGGACTCCGTCGCCGGTCGGGGACCCTGATCCCGGGCATCGACGGCTCAAGGCGATTCTCCCGGTGCTGTCCGCGGTGCCGCCGCGCGCACACGTCACGCTGAAGCAGAGCGTTAAGCCGCAATGGGACTCGTGCGACGGAGTGAGGTCGACCTACGGTTGGGATCCGGCGACCGTCGATGTCGACTTCACCGGCGGCGGGTCCGCGCTTCAGGTAGTCGCATATGTGCAGACGGCCATGCAGGGTCTGGGTTGGACGTTCGACCAAGCCTCGATCGCTCAGGGCGTGTGGGCGTGGCACAAGAAGTTGACCGACGGCGGCCAGGCTTCGGCGCAACTGCTCGGTGGACCAGATGCCGAGCCACCCGATTGGACCCTGCAGGCGACAGCGCCGCCCGCTTCTCACCCGTCCAGGGGCTGCTGAACGCGACCGGTCGTCGCATCGAAGGGGCCCCCTGATCGGTGGGCTTGATCAGCGGACGTGGAACCGCAGCGTACGCGCGGTCGACTTGGGCTGGTTGGGTGGGACAGCGATGGACTCCACCGAGCGCGTGAGCATGCTCATACCCAGGGATCCTCAAGATCTCGCTTGTCCGTCGAGCAGACCTCAGCGGGCGCAATCGCAGTCCGGGTGGCGCGCTCCAATCTGCCAATGAGCTGCCAGACGACGACGATCGATAGCGCAGCGGCACAGATGTCCAGGCCCTCGCTGAACATGATCTGCCGCAGTGCATGACGAGCTTGGCTCGCGCTGACTGCCTTCTTCAGTTCCTTGGGGGCATCGTTGTATGCGTTCGCCGCTACGAGGACAGACAGCCACCATGCCGTGAGCAGGGGATGTCCGCGACGACGCTGCCGTTCCGGCTGGCCGGCAGCCCAGAGGTCGTTGATGAACATCTTGGGTATGAAGAGCTGCGCTACCGGTATCACCCAGCCGAAGACCAGCCACGCCCGGCGCCGACGCTGGCCCTGGCGCCAGAGCACATCCGCGACGTCGCGCATGTTGGCGAGCCAGATGCTGAACTGAAGAAGGGCCGCGAGGAGCAGACCCGTCCGCCAGCCCATCAGGTTTCTGAAATACGTGTCGACCTCGACCAATGGGTTGTCCACATACGGTCCCGGCGCCAGCGATCCCGCCAGCAGTTGGTACTTGTGCCACGCTGCCAGCCCGGCCGCGACCGTCACCGACGCGAACGCGGCGAGCGCGGCGGAGGCAAACCGGGCCTGCCCGCGCGGCAACCTGACTGCTTCAACCACTTCGCACCCCCTGGAAGCCGCCCGTCCGGACTTCCCGCAGGTCGGCAGCGGATCTTAACTCCCAGGGAAGCTGATGCCAGCGTCGCGTCGGGTCAAGACCGCCCAGGTGAGCTGACATCCGCGCCCGACATCGACGAGCGTGAACGGGGTCGGCCAGCCACGCGACCGCCACCAGGGGTAGCCTTCCTGTCCATTCGAAGGCCTCTGGACGCTCCCTGTGCACACCATCGCTTTCCTGCCGCGCAGCGCGCTGGGCCTTGGCGGCGGTCTGGTGTTCGCGTGGGAGTTGAACCGCCAGGCTTCGGGACCGGGCTGGAGAAAGCCGCGGGTCTTCTCCGCGATAGCGGCTGGGCTGCTCGCCGGACTGCTCGGCGACTAGAGAGTTCCCGACCACGTGCCCTTCCCATGCCTGTCCGGTCGGGAAGCAGCGGGGAGCCACGGTCGCTGACGGACAACGCTCACGAGAAGGGCCCTTGACCTAGAGACCTGGTCAGGGACCACTCATCTCCGGTGGGTGTGGGATTTGAACCCACGGTGACATCGCTGCCACGACGGTTTCCAAGATGGCTCATGGCCTGGGCCCATAGAGACTCGAACGCGCGCGGGGTAATCTCCCGGTGGAGGGGTGCCATGGCTTCGTGGATCATGCTGGCCTGCGGATGCGTGATGGCATCCCTGGGGATGTTGGCCTTGAACGGTCGACATGCAGCGCAGTACAGGCATCCCCGGAAGGCCGGCTGGGGCTTCATTCTGGTTGGTGCCGGCTTTGCCTTGGACGGAGTGCCGAGGCTGGTCGGGTGGTCCTATGCAGTGGGCGCCGACCTCGCCGGCGTAGCGATGATGTTCGTCGTGCTCGGCGGGGTGCTTCAGATCCTCGGCAGGCCGACACCAAGGGCAGCGCGACTGCCGACATCGCTGACAGGCACCAACAAGCCAGAGCTGCACCGGGCAACGCCGGACGTCAGCGGTTGGCCGGCCGAGGGAGAGCAAGGCTCGGCCCTTGGCGAAGGTGGCCCACGATCGATCTGACTCGGGAGTGCGCATGGCTCCGGGCCTTGTGGGACTAGGCAAGGGCCTGTTGACCTGTATCGCCGTGCCCTGGTTCGGCTACCAGGCCCTATACGGCGAGGGGGCGCTACGGATCGCTTCCATCGTCTTTTTGGTGGCGGAGGTGCTCTCGGCTGCAGGCGCGGTCCTCGATTACGTCCGCCCTCGACCGAAGCGGCGCCGGTCACTGGAGAAGCGGGACGCGGGTTGAACTGCCCGTCCCGCCGCTGGTCCTCACTGGTCGTCTGACCAGCCCCGCAGACCTCCACAACCGGCTTTGCCCATAGTTGGCATCGAGGGCGACCACAGAAGAGTCGGTCCCCGACTTCCCCGCTTCCATGGCACCGTGCCCGGTGCTCGGCCTCATGCCATGAAGCCGCCAGCCGGAGGAGCAAGGCATCCTCGCCGAGGACCGACGCCGAACACTGTAGCGCGGACCAGTGGGACGGACAGCGCACGGCGGTAGTTGGCAGACGTGCCGCAACCGGGCCACGTTTGACGGAGAGTGACGGGAAACCACGGACGAGGGCGGGTCAGGTCGCCGAGTTCCCGGCATGCGGCAGAAGCGCAGGTCTGGAGGCAGAAGCCCAATCACGGGGGCGCCCCCGCGCCTCAAGCGAGTGTCGCAGGTTCGAATCCTGCCGGGGCAGTGATTGGAGAGGCCTTCCCCACCGGCCGGGGCTCTCCTCACGTCGCCGTCTAATGTTGTGACCGCATCGGTTCACCGGGTTGGGCGTGGGGCCTCGCCTTCACCAAACAGGCCGAGGGACTGGAGCACTCGCGCAGGAGCGACAGCGACAGCGACACGCAGGTTTCACCGGAGGTCGGGTGAGACCTCACGTGAGAGTGCCAGCCTGCGTCGTTGTCGGTCGATTTCTGTGACGACGACCGTGACCTCGTCGCCGACCTGAAGGACGTCCTCCGGAGTCTCCACAGGCATCCGGGTGACCTCTCGTAGATGAACCAGTCCCTCAATGCCGTCGGCGACCTGAACGAAGACGCCGAATGGGACCACCTTGGTGACCTGTCCGTGCAGCGTCTGGCCCACCCCGGTCCCTTCGACGAACTCCGCGAAAGGATCCGGCTGCATCGCCTTCAAGGACAGCCTTGCCTCTCCGTTCCAGTCGTCGAACTGAAGAAACTCACATGAGACGTGCTGTCCGACCCGAACGACGTCCGAAACTGCGTCGATGTGGCGCCACGACAGTTCGGGGACCGTGATGAACCCGACGCCAGGGAAGACCGGGTGGTCAGGGCCGTCGTCCAGCGACACGAACACGCCGAACCGCTCGATCGCCGCGACTGTCCCGGAAAGGATCTCTCCGCGGTGACGTGATTTCAGAAACGCCCAAAGTTCCGGATTCTCGGTGGCGGTCATCGCCAGCCGGCCCCGGCCCTCGTCCAGATCGACGGCCATCACCTCAGCGGTGATCCGCCGGCCGATCTCCACGGCCACAGCCACATTCCAGCGTGGGCGGGTGTCTCAGCGACAGGTCTCGGCGCGTCGCTCGCGCTCGCGCCTGTCACCGTCGACGAAGCCACACCTGGGAACCTCACTCTTCGGCGATCCATTGGGCGAGGGAGAGCAGGGTGGTTTCGACGCTGTTCGCCATGTAGTCGCGGAGTGCGTCGAGGTCGCCGCGGGTGGTGCCCAGTACCGAGTCGAGGCGGAGGAGTTGCCAGGACTGCTCGACGACGGTTCCGCGTCCCCGGGGGTGGAAGGTCCAGTTCCACTGCACGATGCCGTCTTCGGCGCCGCCGACCACGAAGGTGAAGGCGTCGCCGGGGTCGGCTCGTACGATCTGGGAGCGGGTGGTCCATTCCCTGCCGTCCTTCTGATTGCGGCCGCTGAACCAGGCGCCGACCCGAGGCCCGGCGCCCTGGTCGAACGTGACGTCGGTCGCGTTGGGGCTCCAGCGGCCGATCGCGGACACGTCGCTGAGCAGGTCATAGACCCGGGCGGGTGCAGCATCGACCCATGCGCGTCTGGTGAAGGCGAAGCCTGATGCGTCCAGAGTCTCGAAGAGGTCGTGTTCGCTGGTGGTGGTGCTCAAGGCGTCCTCCTGGGTGCGTGCGGGGTGGTGCCGAGTCGGCGACGCCCACGTCATCACCACTCCTGCCGGGGAGCCAGACCCGCTGGTGCCTATCCACAGTTGGGGCAGGCTGTGCGTTTCGAGTCGGCCCATACTCGGATCCATGACCGGAAAATCGCAGCTCGGGGACTTCCTGAAGGCGCGGCGCTCACAGCTGCGTCCCGAGGATGTCGGGATGCCCACCTACGGGGAGCGTCGGCGTGTGCCGGGTCTTCGGCGCGAGGAGTTGGCGCTACTGGCGGGTGTGAGCGCCTCTTACTACACCCGGCTCGAGCAGGGGCAGTCACTGAGCGCGTCGCCTGAGGTGCTGGACGCGATCGCCGGGGCTCTGCGGCTGGACGAGTCCGAGCGGCGGTACCTGCACGACCTGGCCCGGGTGGACAGGCCTCGTACTCGGGGTCGGCGACCTGCGCCGGAGCGTGCGACGGAGGCGACGGCTCAGTTGCTGGACGTGCTGGCGGACGTTCCCGCGATCGTGCTCGGCCGGCGCAGCGACGTGCTGGCGTGGAATCGCCTGGGTCACGCGCTGTTCGCCGGGCACCTGGACCCTGGCGCCCCGGACCTGTCGGCGCAGCGTCCCAACATGGCCAGACTGGTGTTCCTCGACTGTCATACCCGCGACCTGTATGCGGACTGGCCGAGCAAGGCCAGGGCGGTGGTGGGGAATCTGCGCCTGGTGGCGGCCCAGCATCCGCAGGACACGGCATTGCACGCGCTGCTGGGTGAACTGAGCGCAAAGAGCAGTGAGTTCGCCTCGATGTGGGCCGACCATCGGGTCAAGGCGTGTGCCGTCGCCGCCTATGAGATGCGGCACCCGCTGGTCGGCCCGCTGACCGTCGTTCAGCAGACCCTGAGCCATGGGCCGGGCCCCAACACGGTGGTCGCCACCACGGAGGCGGGCTCGCCGTCACGGGCCGCGCTGGCCCTGCTCGCCCAGGTCATCACCCAGGACACCGTCCCGGCCGACGCGGCGCAGCCGGCGCCACGGGCCGACGCCGGCTGACCTCACACAACACCAACGGGCGCTCGGCCGGCACGTGCGAGCACCCGTCCCGCCCGGGCACGGCTGACGACCAGCCGCCGGCATCAGCCCCCCGGGGCCGCAGGGCCCCGAGCGGAATCCACCTGTCTCCACGCGTGCGTCGACGTGTTGCTGTCGCATGCCCGAAAACCAGTGAAGGAACCATGTTCAAGAAGATCTCCGCGCCCGCCATGTCGGCGGCCGTCCTTGTCGCGGCCGCTGCCGCAGCGCTCAGCCCGGACGCGGCGTCGGCCGTCTCCGCCCCGCTGAGCAGCGCGCGGATCGCCATGCACTTCGACCTGGCCAAGGGCCAGACGCCGGAGAACGTCGCCCTGGCACCGGGCGGCGCCGCGTACGTCACCTTCGCCGAGGGCCGCCAGATCGCCGAGGTCTCCCCCAAGGGCGCCATCCGGATCCTGGCCACCCTGCCCAAGCCCGCCGACGGGGGTGTCCACACCCCCGTCATGGGCTTCCCGCTGACCGTCGGCATCGTCCGTGCCCACGACGGAACCCTGTACTTCCTCTACGCCACCGGCACCCCCGACCTCACCGGGGTGTGGCGCCTGCGCCCCGGCGGCGAACCCCAGCGGATCGCCGCGCTGCCCGCCAACGGCCTTCCCAACGGCCTGGCGCTGGACCCGCGCACCCGCACCCTCTACGTCACCGACTCCGTGCTGGGCACCGTCTGGAGCCTGCCCGCCACCGGCGGCACCCCCACCCCCTGGTCCACTGCCCCCGAACTGGCCTCCACCGGCTTCCTCGGCGCCAACGGCCTGAAGGTCCATAACGGCGCGGTCTGGGCCACCAACCTCGACAAGGGCACCATCCTGCGCATCCCCATCCTCCAAGACGGACGCGCCGGTTCGGTCCGGACCGAGGCCACCGGCCTGCCGGGGATCGACGACTTCGCCTTCACCGGCCACGGCGACCAGCTGCTGGCCGCGCTCAACGGCCCCAGTGAGGTCGCGCTCGTCCAGCCCGACGGCAGCCACTCCATCGTGCTGACACCGGCCGACGGCCTGCAGAACCCCACGTCCATCGCCCTGCGCGGCCACACCGTCTACGTGCTGAGCGCCGCCTACGTCACCGCCAAGGACCCCGACCTTGTCCTCGCCCACCTGAACGACTAGCCCCGCGCCGGCGGAAAGCACACCCCGGGGAAGCGCACCGGCCCCTCGGGACGCCCCGCTCTGTCAACTCCGGTCAGTCCGTCACGGCCGCCCCGGTCTCCCGGAAAGCCCGCACGTCAGGAGAACATCATGCAGAACACGCACGAGCTCAAACTCGGCGACGTCACTGTCACCCGCATCGAGGAAATGCACGGTCCGATCATGCCCCCGGACCAGTTCTTCCCCGATCTGCCCGAGCACGCCTGGCAGGAACACCGCGAGATGCTGGTGCCCGATCACCTGGGTGCCGACGACGCGATAGTCAACGTCGCGATGCAGACCTGGCTGCTGCGCAGCGAGGGCCGGACCATCCTGATCGACACCGGCGTCGGCAACGACAAGACCCGCCCGGCCCTCGACGCGTGGGACCACCTGCAACTGGACTACCTCGGCAACCTCGCCCTCGCCGGCGTGCGGCCCGAGGACGTCGACCTGGTGGTCAACACCCACCTGCACGTCGACCAGTCGGCTGGAACACCCGCCTGATCGACGGTGCCTGGGTACCCACGTTCCCGAACGCCACCTACCTGATGCCCAAGGCCGACTTCGAGTTCTGGAACCCGGCGAACAACCCGGACATCGCCGGCGGCGTCAACGAGAACGTCTTCGAGGACAGCGTCGCCCCCGTGCACGCCGCGGGCCAGGTCCAGTTGTGGGAGGAAGGCCACACCATCGACGCCGGCCTGCGCCTGGAAGCAGCCCCCGGCCACACCCCCGGATCCAGCGTCGTCAAGCTGGCCTCCGGAAGCGACCGGGCCCTGTTCGCCGGCGACCTGATGCACACCCCCCTGCAGATCACACACCCCGACCACAACAGCTGCTTCTGCCCGGACCCGGCCCAGGCTCGCACCACCCGCCGCAGGCTGCTCGGCTGGGCCGCCGACACAGGCGCCCTCGTTCTGCCCGCCCACTTCAGCGGCCACAGCGCCCTCGAAGTCGAGCACAAGGGCAGCGGATTCGCGATCAAGAAGTGGGCGCCGATCACCCGGTACTGACCCCGACTCCACCCCGCCGCCGCTCCGGCCACCCCGGAGCGGCGGCACCCACCTGACCAACCAGCAGCCAGGAGAACCGAGATGGCACCCGACGATCCCGCCACCGTCAGCACCACCTCGGGCCCGATCCGTGGTCGCCTCGACCGACACGGGTCCGTCTTCCTCAACGTGCCCTACGGCGCACCGCCCGTCGGACGCGGGCGTTTCGCCGCACCGAGCCCGCACGAACGGTGGACCGGGATCCGTGACGCGACGCAACCGGGACCGACTGCGCCCCAGCCCGCCCGGGACTCCTTCGGCACCCTCGACATGTCGCCCTACTTCGGCCCGGGCTGGCGGCGCGCCGACGACTACCTCACCGTGAACATCTGGGCCCCGCAGCCGGATGGACCGACCCGGCCGGTCATGGTGTTCGTGCACGGCGGCGGGTTCGTCGCGGGCTCCATCCGTGCACCGCTCTACGACGGAACGGCCTTCGCCCGCGACGGCGTCGTCCTGATCACCGTCAACTACCGCCTGGGCATCCCCGGCTTCCTGCACCTGCCCGACGCCCCGGACAACCGCGGCATGCTCGACGTCCTGGCCGCCCTGCACTGGATCCGGGAGAACGCCGCACGCTTCGGCGGCGACCCCGACAACCTCACGCTCTTCGGCCAGTCCGCCGGAGCCATCATCGTCGGCGGCATCCTGGCCGACCCGGCATCCTCGGGCCTGGTCCGACGGGCGATCATCCAGAGCGGCAGCGGCACCGGCGCCTTCACTCCCGACCAGGCGAACATCGTCACCGCGGCCGTCGGACGTGAACTGGACCTCGAACCCACCGTCAAAACCCTGGCGGACATCCCCGACGAGCGCCTCGTCACCGCCACGGCCGCCCTGACCGGCTTGGACCTGCGCACGTCCACCCACCACCACCCGCTCGGCGGAATCACGTCCTTCAGCCTGGTCAGCGAGCACCAGCCGGCCACCGCGGTCGCCGCAGGCCAGGGAGGAGAGGTCGACCTGCTGATCGGCGCCAATCTCGACGAGGGCAGTCTCTACCTGGCACACTGGGACTCCTGGCGAACACCACTGACGCCGATGTCCGGGACACCGCGGCACGGTTCCACCCCGAGCCCGACGAAGCCGTCCGTGCCTACCGGGTACAGCATCCGTCCGCCTCAGCCGCCGATCTGCGCACCACCATCCTCGGTGACGGGCTGTTCACATCCGGCACCCGGAAGATGGCCGCCGCACACGCGAGCGCCGCGGCCGGACGGACGTACTGCTACGAATTCGTCTGGCGCTCCGACGCGAACGACGGGCGACTGGGCGCCAGCCATGTCATGGAGTTGCCGTTCGTCTTCGACCGCCTGTCCCTGCCATCGCTGCGCGGCCCACGAGGGCTCCTCGGCAACGCCGAACCGCCCGCCCCACTCGCCGCCCGGATCCACCGCTCGTGGATACGGTTCGCCGAGACCGGCAATCCCGGCTGGCCCGTCCACGAACCGGCCGGAGGCCACGTCCAGCACATCGGCGTCGCCTGACCGTCAACCGCGGCCAACCGCGCCGAGCGCCGCCGCCGCGCATGGCGCGCCGACGGCAGGGGAGGCGGCCCGCTGGAGGGCGGTCACCGGTATCGGTAAGCCGAGCTATCAGAACCTGTGCAACGCAGTCACGCGTTCGGGGGTGGCTGCGGGACGACGTGCTGGGGTCCGATGACCGAGAGGAGCTGTAGTTTTTCGTGGCTTTCGCTGCCGGGGACGGCGGTGTAGACGAGAAGGTTGTGTGACTGCTCGGGGTCGAGAAGTATCTGGCAGGTCAGTTCCAGGGCGCCGACCTCGAGGTGCACGTAGCGTTTGACGCCGTTGTAGTGGATGCCGATTTCGTGTTCGTTCCAGACGGTGCGGAACTCTTCGCTGCGGGCGAGCAGCAGGTCCATGAGGTGAGCGGCCCTTGAGTCGGGCCCGCGGAGTGTGACCATCTTGCGCAGCCCGGCGGCGACGACGCGGGAGTGCAGCGCGTGGTCGTCGGGGTGGTAAGGCTCGGGTTGCCGGGTCGGTGAACCACCGGAAGATGATGCTGCGGGCCGGGCCGGTGTACCGGGTGGTGTCGCCGGTGAGTGCGACGCCGAGCGGGGTCTGCCGGAGTGTCTCGCCGAGCTCGGTGACGATCTCGGCGGGGGTGTCGGTGAGACGGTCGAAGATGCGCAGCAGGCCGGGACTGACGTGCTCGCTGATCGGGCCTCTCGCGGGTGGGTTGTGCCCGGCGAGACGGAACAGGTGGTCGCGTTCGTCGAGGGACAGATGCAGACCCTGCGCGATAGAGGCGATCATCTGCATGTCCGTGGCGCGACAGGGCCAGGTCTCATGAACCGTCACGACGCTCCGCGCGAGGAGCCTGGCAGCGTCGTGATCGAGAAAGTTTCACTGGCAGGGCAGTCGAACCCCCTTCCGTACCCGTCTTTACGGGGGAACGAGGGAGGGCACATTGAACGCCGACGAGGAACGCCAGTTCCGCGAGTTCGTGGCGGCGCGGTCGAGATCGCTGCTGCACACGGCCTACCTGCTGACCGGGGACTGGGAGCAGGGCCGTGACCTGCTCCAGACCGCGCTTGCCTCCACCGCTCGGCGTTGGTCGCAGCTGCGCGACCGGCAGCAGCCGGAGATCTATGTGCGCCGGGCGATCTACCACGCCCAGGTGGACCGCTTCCGACTGCTCAGCTGGGGACGGGAGACGGTCACCGACACCCTGCCGGACCAGCCGTCCGCGCAAGGCGCTGACTTGGCCGACACCGTGGTCCAGCGGCAGGACATCATGGCCGCGCTGCGGCGGCTGCCCAAGCGCCAGCGTGCGGTGATCGTTCTGCGCTACTTCGAGGATCGGCCGGACACCGAGATCGCGGCGATTCTGGGCGTCGCCCAGGGGACGGTCCGCAGCCAGACCCACAAGGCCCTCGCCTCTCTCCGCGCCACCTTGGCCGAGGCAGGGCCGTCGGCCGCCTCCTCCTCCACCTGCTCCGGAAGGGGCGTCATCGCATGAACGACTCGACCGAACACCCGCTGCACGAAACGTTGCTGCACGATGCCTTGCACGCCCATGTCCGGGAGAGCGGCGGTGATGCCGCCGGTCCCTATCTGGTCGGCCTGGCCGACGGCGCATTGAAGGTCGCCCGGCGGCGGCAGCGGCTGGCCCGCGCCGGGGTCGGTATCGCCGCCGCCGCCGTGGTCGCCGCCGCCTGGGTGGCCGTCGCGGACGGCGCGACCCAGCATGCGCACGTGGTTCAGCCCGCCGTAGGGAGCACGGGGAACACCGACAAGGTCGCCCTGATGTCCATCCTGCCGGTCACCTCGTCCACGGAGCACCCCTGCACCCATGGCAGCGGCGGCTACACCGTGCGCGCGAGCGCGACCCACCCAGAGTTCTGCATCCGCGCCGACCGGGCCAGGGGAATGACCGACGTCCGTGTCACCTCCGCGAAGGCCGACAAAAGCACTGTCGACGGCACCTGGAAGGTCGAGGTGACCCTCAGCTCCGCCGACCGGACCCGTTTCGCCGCCCTCACCGGCTCCATCGCCACGGCCCCGTTTCCGCGCAACGGATTCGCCATCGTCCTCGACGGCAAGCTCTGGGGCAACCCCTTCGTGACCTCCTCGATCACCGGCGGCCGTCTCGAAATCGTCGGGGCCTTCGACGGGGACCTCACCAGCGCCAGCGCCCACGACCTCGCCCTCCGGCTGAATGCCGGCAGGTGACCCGCATCCCCTGTGACCGGCACTGCCAGCCGGTGCAAGTCACACATCCCCGGACTCCCCCATACCGCAGGGCAAACCCGACTTCTGGGAGACCGACTCCACCCGCGGCGAATAGTGGCGCCGGGCGAGCTTCCGGCGCCCAAAGCCAACTCCCGCTATGGCGTCGACGAACCTATGGCGCTGACGAACCGCTGATCAAGGTGCACGAGTCCCTCCTGCACTCGATCAGCGAGGCGTTGAACCACCACCGCCTGCCTTTGAACCTGGTCGAACCGCCGACTGTGGCCATGCCTACGACGGGAAACAAACTCCTCTCTCACACGATCAACATCCGCGGCGCCACGCACGATCCGCAGGCCGGCCCGCTGATCGAGCCGTTCCTCAACCACAACTCTTGACGATTGCTCCCAGGTTGGTCCCACAGTCGCTGTCGGTGGCGTCATCTACTGTCATCTTCATGGGAAGCCACTTCCAGACCGTCGTCGACCTGGACGCCACTCAAGCAGACGCTCAAGCCCTTGCAGCGGGCGCCCTTGACTGGCTTGTCAAGGAAGGAATAGTCCGGGCCGAGCTCACCAATTGCGTTCTCGGGGCGCCGCTGGGGCACCCGCCCGGTCCTCTCTGGGCCAAGGCGGTCACCCAGGAGGACTGGGAGCCCAGCGACGGACTCAAGATCGAGACAGGCAGAACCGTCTTCCATGGTGGCCAGGGTGATGCGATGTTCGCGGTTTGCCCTCACTGCGCAAGCCAAGTGCCCCTGTACACGGATGAGTGGGACGTGATCGAGGGCGCGTGGGAGCCCTTCGGAAAGGCCATCGAGACCTGGCACGGCGCGGGCCGGGCCGCCATTACCTGCCCACGGTGTCACCGAGCCGGTGACCTGACTGCGTGGACTTGGGACGACGACTACTACGCCTTCGGCTACCTGGGCTTCGAGTTCTGGGACTGGCCCGAGTTCAGTCCCAGCTTCCTCGAACGATTCAGACGCGCGCTGAGTGGCCATCGCGTGGTCCTGGTGGGGGGCAAGCTCTGAGGTACAGAGCCTTGCATGACTGCTTCCGTCCCCAGTCGGCCCAGCCCCGCGATGAACGATCCCCGTTGGGTCGTCCTGGACCCCAGAGCCAGCCCGACTCAGTTCCCGTCTCATGTCCCGACTCATTCAGCCCCGTTCACGGCCGTTCGGACGGGACCGCCAGCAGGCTTTGCCAGCCGCGCCGGCCGCGCATGAACTCAGGTGAACGCCCCTGCACACAACCCGGCACACCACCAAGACAGTTGGAAAGTGTGGTGTCCAATGCCCGTCGGTGAGTGAGGGGCGTAAAGCAGGTGCCGACGCGCGCCCCACGGTCGAGAATGCCGCCATGCTCAACGACCTGGTGGCGTTCCTCAAGGCGCGTCTGGACGAGGAGGCCGACCTGGCCCGACGCTGTGACGGAGCCGGGTTCCCTGCGAAGTGGACCGCGCACGGAGCGGCAGTCGACTTCGGCCAAGGGGATGCCACCGGATTCCACCCCGCGGTAGCCCAGCACACGGCCCTGCACGACCCTGTCCGCGTGCTGCGCGAAGTCGAGGCCAAGCGGCGTGTGCTGAACCGGCACACGCTCAGTCCGTCCGAAGGCGATCCCGAGCTGCCTTGGAACGACATCGACGACTGCCAGTTCGACGGCGACCTCTGGCCCTGCGACGACCTACTCGATCTGGTCCTCCCCTACCATGAGCACCCCGACCTTCCCGAGCGCTACAAGCCGAACCGGGCAACCGGGGAACGGGGCGACCGCACCGCAAGCGCACCAGACAGTGCGGGGGACAGCGGGGAATCCCTGTGAAGACGACCAAGCCTGTCGAAGTCGTACCTCCGCCGTACCTCCAGGTCGGCGTCAAGACCAGCCGCGTGTGATCGCAGTTCCCAACTGAGAGTGCGAGTTCGCGTCTCGTCGCCCGCTCCATGACCGGGGCCCAGGTCAACGACCCGGGCCTTTTCGCTGTCCACTGCGATCACTCGCCGCGTGCCAGTTCCGTGCCAGAACGCTGATCGTCTGGATCACTGGTGTTCTCTGATGGGCTGGGGCAGAGGGCAGGGTGCGCCTACCTTCTGCCCGGCCAATCTTGGGCCGTGGGAAGGCGAGTTCACCTGCCCGTGCTGCGGCGGGGGCTGGGCCCGGGACAAGCTGAAAGAGGCTCTGTTCATCCTGCCGTCGAGAGCCGCCACCGAACTCCAAGGACAGGTCGAGCGCCTGGACGCGGTGCTGCTCGGGAGAACGCACCATGACCCAATGACAGATGCGGAGTTGTCGTGGTGGCATCGCAGGTGCTGACCGACCGAGCACAGTCCATGCCGGCTGGATGATCAAGGCGGTGGCCAGGCTTCTGCGGTACAGCAGCAAAGTACAGCAACCAGCACGACCGTAGTCATCCCGCAGCAGCCTTCATGGCCCCCCGCGACCAGGCCGGCGGCCCTCAGTGACCGCCCCGCCCATGGTTCACATTCAGGCCCGTTGCGGAGGACCGAGCCTTTTGATGACCTCGTGCATCTCCGCCTCGTCGGCCTCGTAAACCGTCTCACCCATGCGTGGATCCCGGGCGTGCAGCGTGTGGATCAGCGGCCCGTAGCCTGCCCCCAGCCGGACCAGAGAGGCCGAAGGACCGTGGACTGCACGCTCGGTACCCGGCTGGGCGGTCAGGTCAATGCGGCTGACGACCCCTGGGGTGACCCAGACCGTCGCTTGCTCCAGACGCGCCAGAATCTGCAGGTGGAAGTGCCCGCACAGAATGAGCTGGACATCGGTCCCGCGGATCGTCTCGGCCAGTTCCGCATGGTTCTGCAGGCCCAGCGCCTGCTGGACGTCGACGTCCAGGGCGACCGGCGGATGGTGGAACGCCAGGACGGTTCCCGACGGCGCAGGGTCGGCCAGCAGCTCACGCAGCCACTCGAGTTGGCCGTTGCCCAGGCGGCCGTAGCCCTTGCCCGGAACGAGCGTGTCCAGCGTGATCAACCGCCATCCGTCCACAGTGCTTACGGCCGCCCGCTCACCTGCCGCCCCCTCGTACGCAGCCTCGGGCTGCCTGTGGCCACTGCCGAGTACCTCGCAGAACGCGGTGCGGTCGTCGTGGTTGCCCGTCGTGTAAAAGACCTCAGCCCCTCGCCGGCCGGCGTAGGCGGACACGAGCTCGGCCGCCCGCGTGTACGCCTCACGGGACCCGTCGTCCGCAACATCACCGGTGATTACCACCGCGTCGAGGTCGTCCAAATATTGGAGTTCGTCCAGCAGAAGACGGAGTGCCGCAGTGCCGTCGGCCCCGTCGGCGTCCTGGGTGCCTGCCTCGTCGAGATGAGTGTCAGAGAGATGCAATATCCGCATCGTCTGAAAGTAGCCTCCGCCACCGTGTCGGGCCAGGCTCTCTCTGCCCGGGATCACGCCTTGGTTGGTGTGGGGGCGGCCGCAGGTGGTGCGGGACCGGCAGAGCACTGCGATATGTCTCGCAAGCACCGCCCGTTTGGCGGAGCTGGGGGCACCCGTGCGCGCGGAATCCATCCATCATGCAGCCCTCCACGCGCACCGCCGCCGGACAAGTCCCCGCCGAGTCCCCTGGTGGCGTCCCACCGGTCGGCGCCAAGCCACTGGGGCCTCCGGTCGACGGTCTCGAGGCCCGCATGGCCGCAGTCAAGGAGGACATGGACGCCCGGCTCGCGCTGGCGGCCGTCGCCTACGAGGTCAACACCGCGCACATCGAGACCACCCCCGTCGATTGGTCCCACATCGCAGCCCCACTGGCTCCCACCGCACCGCTCCCAACCCCCGGACCGTACGCCACACCCATTGCGGCACTTCTGCACCGCGCTTCCCTGCGGCTGCAGGAAGGGGGCTGGTGCGCGGGAGCACTGATGGATGAGGAGGGGAGTCTGTGTTCGCAGGGCGCGATCCGCTTGGAGTCCGGTGGCGACCGGCGCCTGGAGGCGCAGTCCCTGGAGGTGCTGCTGGAAGCGATCCGCAGGCGGTTCGGCCCCCACGTGGAGTCCGTGCCCGCCTTCAATGACGCCTGGGCCAACGGTCGTGAACCGACACGCATGATGGAGCAGGCCAGCATTCTCGCGGACGCACGCGGCATCTGAGTTGCGCGCCGGGACAGAGCGGTCGTCGGCGTTCAGATCGCCTACAGCACCATGGGCGGCCGTACGACCAGGTCGAGCGACCAGGTCAAACAACCTGGCTCAGCGCGGCAAGGAGCAACTGACGCTCGAGACCATGCTCGGCCGGCACAGGACGAGACACAGCTCGACCTGGCGCAGGAGAGACGGAGCCACCGACTGGCGGATGTACTACTACCAGGCCACGCGCGTGCCGCCCTGCCTTTACTACGTGCCGCCCGGCGTTGGCTACCTGCCTCCCGGCGTTTCCCACTGGACTGGCGCCCATCGTGCAGCCACTCCCGCTCACGCCCGTAGGACGCGCTTGTGCTGGTGGCGGCCACGGTGAACCATCCATTTGACGTTCCTTGATCCCGGCTCAGCCGAGCGCCGGCCGACCAGCCGGCGCAGAGCATGACCGGCAGGCGCGGGGCCCGCTTCAGTTTCGGATCATCGACATCAGCAGCCGGTGGGTTTCGGCGTCGGCGGCCGCCACGAGTCCGTGGCCTGCCTGACCGATCGGGGCACCGTCGATTCCGGTGACTACGCAGCCGGCGGCCTGGCACAGGGCGATGCCGGCGGCGAAGTGCACGCTCCCGGACAGGTCACCGCCGTCCGTCACGTACGCGGCGCGCTTACCGGCGGCGACCCAGGCCAACGCCAGAGTCGTGGACACGACCCGGGGCCGGAAACGCTCCACGAAGTCGGGCTGAGCCAGCAGGTTCACGGCCCGGAAGTCGGGCGCGTTGCTGAACGGCGGGTCGAGATTGACGTCGACGAGTCGGCTGGCGGACGTGGGCTCCAGTTGGGCATCGGCATCGCCGTGCCGCACCCAGGCGTTCGCACCGTCGGTGAAGAAGACCTCGCCGCTGAACGGGTCGGCCACCGCCGCGGCACCACCGCGAAGCGCCACGTTGACCGCCACCAGCATGTTGCCGACCGCGTAGTTGAGCGTGCCGCACAGGGGATCGACCAACCATTGGCGCGCGGCCTCCGCGGCACCTTGCTGTCCACTCTCTTCGCCGAGCACGGCGTCGTCGGGCCGGGCGGCTTGAAGGACGCTGAGGATCGTCTTCTCGGCCTCCACATCGGCGGCGGTGGCGAAGTCCCCGCCACCCTTGTCGATACGCGTGAGCCGTCGGCCGTACATGGTGCGCACCACATCCGCGCCGACGCATGCCGCGGCTATCGCGACCTCGGCATCATCCAGCCTCGCATACGAGTTGATCACGTCACGCAGGATATCGGCGTGGTCAGCGGGCCGACCCGCGGTTGCTTCAAGAGGCGGAAGCCCGGTTACCGGGCCCGCGCTCCGAGGAATTCGGCTGAGCCGTACACCGCAGCCCATGGCTCCGTCGTCGTCGCCACGATGCCCGGAAGGCCGGCCACGATCGGCACTTGATCCCCACGAAGCTCGGCGTTGGCGACGCCGCCGATCGCATCCAGCCCGTGGGGACTTCCGCCCCCGGTCAATGGCTCACTGCGCCCACTCCCCCACCTCCGGGCCGTGAACCGTCACATGAGCGCGGCGGCGCTCCCCGCGGACCGCCGAGGGACCGGTGCGCCGGGCGGGACCTCTGTGGGCGCCGGGAGTGATTGTCAGTGGCCGACGCTAGCGTTCAGCGCATAGTCGCACTCGGCCCGGGACGGACTGACCTGGCTGAACTGTGCTCTCAATCTTGTGTTCTTGACGCGGAAGGCTGTGGCTCGTGGGTTGGCTGTCAGCGGGTGACGGGTATGAAGTCGCCCTTGTGGAGGGCCGGGTGGCGGCGCGTGCCACCGCGGGCCGGTCGGCGGGACGGCAGTTGAAGTCGCTCCCGCGTGCGCTCAAGGACCACCCCGAAGTGGACCGGCTGCGGCGGTTCTCCGAGTGGCTGGACCGGCATGCCACGGCTTGTGTCGCGCAGGTCGACGCGTGGATGGTGTCGTCGCTGCCCGTGCCCACCGGGCTGCTGGCCCGGGTGTGGCCCGACGATGCCTGGCAGTCCGCGCTGCGCGATCTGGCCGTGGTCGGCGACGACCCGGACGAAGTGGGCTTCCTGCGCGGCGCCACCGAAGCCGGCGAGCTGCGACTGGTGAACCTGGACGGCGAGACCGTCCGGATGGCCCCGCGCACCGTCACGCTGCCGCACCCGGTGCTGCTGCCGGACCTCGACGACGTGCGGGAGTTCGCGGCTGAACTGGGCATAGTCCAGCGCGTCGAGCAGATCCACCGGGCGATGTGGCGGCGGCCGGAGGGCCTCGACGCCAAGTCCACCGACGTGCGGGACTTCTCAGGGGGTTCGTTCCGCACCCGCTTCGCGCTCGCCGCACGGGCCAGCTCGCTCGGCTACCGCGTGTCGGGTGGTTACGCGACCGCCCGGGTGCGGGACGGCGGACGCATCGTCGAGGCCTCGGTGTGGATCGGGGAGCCGTACTGGGAGGACGGGGTCGAGACCGGCGCCCTCACCTGGCAGGACCAGGACGGCCGCGCGCTGCCGCTGCGCGAGGTGGGACCGGTCGCGTGGTCGGAGGGGATGCGGATGGCCGCGGCGCTGTACGCCGGCCGCGTCATCGAGGAGGGCAAGAACGCATGAGCGGGGGGACGCAGGTGTCGTACGAGGAACTGCTGACGGCGGGCGCGGTGCTGCCGCCCGACACGGATGACGCCGGGGAACTGGGAGTACCCCTGACGGCGCGGACGTACCGTCACCCGGGCCTGGACGACCGGGTGGTGGTGCGGCTGGTCTCCGGCGAGCTGGGGGCGGCCGAGGACCTGGCCGCCGGATTCCTCGGCCTGGAGCAGGACGCCGAGCCCGCCGTGGTCGGGTTCGGGCCGCGCCAGTCACTGGGCTTTCCGGAGTGGGTGCTGGTGCACCACCCGAAGGACGGTCATCACGCGCTGGGCGTCGTGCCGGACCTGGAGCGGGCGGGCCGGCAGGCCAAGTCCCGTCCGAAGGCCGCGCTGGACGCCTTTGTGGAACTCGGCGAGCGGCTGGCGGCCTCGGTGCCGCACTTCCTGCCCACGTTCTACGAGCAGGCCGGGCGCGTGTTCCTCGCGGAGGAGAACGCCACGTACGCGGCCCAGTTGTTCACCCGCGCCCGCAAGGCCGAGGCGGAGCACGGGCTGGCGGTCCAGGAGGAGCGGCTGGACGCCGTGTTCCTGGAGTTCGCGCTGGCCGGGGCGCTCCCGGTGAAGGTGCTGTCGGCCTACGCCAGGGAGTTGGCGGCGCGCGTGCCGGCCGAGGAGGCACTGCGGCGCTTCACCCGTCTGTGCCTGCGCCGGACAGCGGGCGGGCTGCCGCCGTCGGCGCAGATGGCGAACGACCTGCGCAAGCTGGCCCGGGCCGCGGGCCAGGACGCGAGCCTCGTCGAACAGGAGTACCTGTCCGAACTCCTCGGTCTGCCGGCGACCCTGCGCGCGGCGGCCGGCTGGTGGAAGGGACACCGTACGGCGCTGGTGGCGCTGGCCGCGCGCGAGCCGCGCGTGCGGGGCACCCTGCTCGACCTGATCCCCGCCGGCCACGACACCGAGATGCCGACCATGTGGCTGGAGCTGCTGGAGGCCTCCGGTGCCACGGCAGGACTGTGGGATACGTCCCTGCCCCAGGAGCAGCGGCCGCACGACGGAGCGGCGGGCTGGCTGGAGCGGTTCCTCATCTACCGGGAGCGGGCCCGGTCCTGGCGTGACTCCAGCCGTATGGCTGAGCTGTATCCGCTGGTGGAACGGACGGCGGACCGGCTGCGGAACGAACTCGCCGCGTCCGGCGGCGCGTTGAAGGTCCTCCACGACCTGGACCTGATCGACCTGCTGCTGTCCCTGGGCATTCCGGTGGCCGCTCCGCAGAAGGACGAGATTCTGCTGCTGACGCAGTGGGCCCTTGGAGAGGGACACCGTGACCTGGTGTCGCTGGCCGCGGACACCCGCTTCCACGACGCCTTCCGGCGGGGCGCCGACCGGTTCGTCGACGACGAGCACACGATGCGGGCGATCAGGCTCCTCTCGGCGTCGCCGGGCGGCAGCCCGCTGCTCGCCGACTGGGTACGCACCGTCGTACGGCGGTTCACCGCGGTCGGCCTGCCCCAGCTGCCCGAAGCGCTGGCCCGGCTGAAGTGGCTGCCCGCCGAGGCGCTGGCGCTGGCCGAGGACGAGGTGCGTGCGGCCGCCGGAACCGACCTCGCGCCGGTGCTGGCTCGCACGCTGCGGGCGGGGCTCTTCGACGAACTCGGCTGGCCCGCCTGGGAGGACGCGGTCGCCGCCCTCGTCCCCAAGGCCGACATCGAGGACGTGATCGTGGCCGACGCCTGGCCGAACCTCATCGTGGCCGGCGCCGCCCAGGCCCGGGTGATCGGCGCCGAGGGCACCCTGCTCACCCACGATCTGCGGATCCCGGCGAACAGCAGCTGGGGCGATCCGGGCTTCCACCATGTGGACGGAGAGCTCCTCGTCTACTGGAACGACCGCACCGACGGCCTGCGCGGCTACTGGCACACCCGCGCCGACCTGCCTCAGTCCCTGGAGGGCGCCCGGACCACCCGGGGCACCCAGATGGACTGGTACCGGGGCGACATGCCGATCACGCTGCCCGTGCCGGGTGGCGGCCGGACCACCGGCGGCGCTGTCCTGCATGCCGGGGACACCACCGTGCCCCAGGAGCGGCACGTGCTCTGCGACGGCGTCTCGTATTGGGTGTGGAGCGCGGAGGGCGAGGACCACCAGGCGCACGGCTGGTACGAGTTCGACCCGATGACGGGTGAGCGGGGCCGTATGAGCAGGCCCGCCTTCCTCGCGGACGCGCTGCGTGACGCCCCCGAGGGCAGCACTTTCGACGACGGCCGGCTGCACCCCTCGTCGACCTCCGGCGTCACTCCGGCCTCCGCGCCCGTGGACGGGCTGGTCGGTCTGCGCGTCGTGCAGTTGCCCGACGGCTCCGTGCGCGCCCAGGATCCTTCCGGACACACCGTCACCGTGCCCGCGGACGCCGGCCGTCCCGCCACGCTCGTCGTCTTCCCCGGAGCCGCCGAGGCGCGGGCCGTCGTCCGCAACAACTGGCAGCTGGCCATCGTGGACACGGACGGCGTCACCACCTCGGTGGCCAAGACCGACCGTGCCCCCGGTGCTTTCGGCGAGGGCTCACTGCTGCTGCCCCCGGTGCAGTACTGGGAGTGTCTGACAGCCCGCGACCCGGGGGGCTCCGAAGCGCTGCGGACCGTCGACCGCGACACGGCGGCGGCCCTGCTGGCCGCCGCGGCCCATGAGAAGAAGGAGGCGCTGCCCGACGCGATCCGTTCCCTCCTCCCGGTCACCCACACCGCGCTGGTCGCGGGCATCGCCGGGGTCGTGCGCCACGCGGCCGGTCAGCAGGCCGTCCTGGACGCGGCGTCCGCCAGGCTCACCCAGGCCCTCGACGGCGGCCTGGGTGACGAAGGCCCGGCCGGGCCGCCGGACGCCGTGCTCCTCGACGCGATGAACGGTCTCGGCGTATCCACGCGCTCCTGGTGGAACCGGGACAACGAGGCCGACACCGTCTTCCGTGCCGTGCGCGAGCTCAAGCGGGCGGCCCGACTCTCGGACAGCACCGCCGTGGACGGACCGACCGCGCGCCTCCACGTCGACGGGCGCCGGTTTCCCGCCGGGCAGCCCAGCCTGGAGAACCTGCTCGACCGTGTCGCCTCTCTGGCCTTCCGGGCGGCGGCCCGCACCACCTCCGACGATCACCGGGAGGCGCTGCACGCGCTGCTCGCCGAGTTCGACGTCCTGGGTCTGGTTCCGGCCGCCGAGCCCTCGCACTGGCGCAAGGTGGAACTGCACCTGGACGCCGGGCCGCTGCGCACCCCGTCGGGCGAGTGGCGTGAGGGTGCGTGGAACGGGTTGCTGCCTCTGGGCGGCGGTTCCTTCATCGTCGTCGTGGGACTCACGTCGCAGGGTGATAACGGCTGCGTGTTCGCCGGGTACTTCCACGATCCGGCCGGGCGCTTCGAGACCCCGGAGCCCTACACGCTCCGGGCGTGGGCCCCGCTGCGCGAGGGTGGGCACGAGCCCCGGCTCGACGCGTTTCTCGCGGAGTTGGCAGCACGCGGACCGGCGCCCTGGTTCCCGCAGGCCGCCGAGGAGTTCGCGCGGCTGACGGGTGTCACCGAGACCATGGCACGGCTGATCGTGGCCGGTCTGCCACAGGTCGACGTCTACGAGCGGACGTTCCTGACCACGCCGGCACGCGAGGCCATCGGGGTGAAGGCCGCGCCCGCGGCGGTCGCCAAGGATGAGCTGCGCCATGTCGATCCGGCGATCCGGGCCGCGGTCGTGGCCGCGCTGCTGCCCGCCGAGCCCGCCCGGCTGTGGACCGAGGGACCGGACTGGGCCGCCGCGGCCGAGGTCTGGAACAGCAAGGTGGGCCGGAGGGCGGCCGTGCCCGAGGAGTTGCTCAGCGACGCGGTACGCGCGTTCAAGCACGGGCAGTGGAATGTCCGCGAGGCGCTGCCCGCACTGCTGAACCCGGCGGGTGAGCCCCGGCTCACCCGGGACCTGGAGTGGACGGTCGAGGGCGACCGGGTCAAGCCGGTCGACAAGGTGTCGGTCGGATTCGACGGAGCGGCGCTGGTCGGCGCCGTCGGCCTCGCCGCCTGGCTCGCCCACCGTCTGCCCGCCGGCGATCCGATCCGCGCCGCGCTGCCGGGCGCGCTCTGTGCCGTACGTGACCGGCTGGCCCACCCCGGGCTGATGCTCGACCTCGGGCAGTACGTCAGCCTCTCCGGCTTCCGGAAGACCGCGGGCGCACCGACCGAGGTCGGCAGGGGCTTCGAGCGGTACGGTGCCGTCGTCCTCGCCACCCATGACGACCAGCCGTCCCCCGCGCTCCGGGTCGCCCTGCTCGACGAGGCGGGACAGGACCCGTACCTGCCCGCACTGCGCGTCGACGGTCAACGCCCCTACCAGGTCGAGGTGGCGCTGCGCCTGGCCCGCTCCGCCCGCTTCGCGGCCCTCCTCGCCGACCCGGGCGACCCGCAGGCGGGCGAGCGGGGCAAGGACGGCACCTGGTGGCCGCAGGACCCGGGCCGCTCGGTGCCGGATCTGGTGACCGAGGCCGCCAAGGAGTACGGCGTCGGCGAGGACGCCGCGACGCTGTATCTGATGCTGCTCGCCATGCCCGACCCCACCGACCGGATGACGGCCCGGTGGACGGGGTGGAAGCCGGCCCGCCTCAAGGCCGCCCGAGCCGAACTGGCCGCCACCGACCTGCTGGTGGAGGCCACCCGCGCCAGGGCCGGACGTTCGCTCTTCCTGCCCGGCGGCTGGGTGGACCCGAAGGCTCCGCGCCTGCCCCTGGAGCGCTGGAAGGAGCCGCTGTTCGACGGCCTGCTCGGTGGCGAGGCGGCTCTGTCGGCCGCCATCGTGCCGACCGAGCCGGTCGCGGACCTGTACCGCAGGGTCTGGCAGCTGGTCCAGGAGGGCGGCGGGCCCCGCTTCGAGGAGCTCAAGGTGCGGCGGGGACGCCGCCGCTGACGTACCTCCGGGGCGCAGCCACCGACCTACGTGCCGGGCGCCGGCCCCGACCGGCCGGCGCCCCCGGCACCCCCTGCCACGACGACAGACCGACCCACCGAACAAGGACGAACGCATGCCCCCGACCGATACGGCGACGGCCCTTCCGGCCCGGCAGACCCTGCCCGCCGAAGAGCGCCACGCCACCGAACTCGCCTTCCTCGCCGCCCACGACACGGGCCCCCGGCCGCCCGGCTGGTGGCTGACACCCCGATCCGTGATCACCTTCGTCTGCGGCAGCGGCGGCGAGGCCCTCAAGCTCCCCCAGCGGCACGCGACACTGCCGGACCGTCTGGTGATCGCCCCCAAGTTCGTCGGCGAACGCGCCCTGGTGGAACGGTGCGTGGTCACCCTCGCCGGAGAACGCGGGCTCCTGCTCGTCGGTGAGCCGGGCACCGCCAAGTCGATGCTCTCCGAGCTGCTGTCCGCCGCCGTGTGCGGCACCAGCGCACTGACCGTGCAGGGCACCGCGGGCACCACCGAGGACGCCATGCGCTACGGGTGGAACTACGCCCTGCTGCTCGCCCAGGGCCCCACGCCGAAGGCACTGGTCGACTCCCCCGTGCTGGCCGCCATGCGCGCCGGCCGGGTGGCCCGCGTCGAGGAGATCACCCGCTGTCTGCCCGAAGTTCAGGACGCCCTGGTGTCGATCCTGTCCGACCGGCGGATGAGTGTGCCCGAACTGGTCGGCACGGACGACGCCCAGGTCGCGGCCGCCCCCGGATTCACCGTCATCGCCACCGCGAACCTGCGCGACCGCGGTGTCTCGGAGATGTCGGCCGCGCTCAAGCGCCGGTTCAACTTCGAGACCGTGCACCCGATCTCCGATGTCGACGCCGAGACCGCGCTCGTACGGCGGCAGGCCGTGGCGGCCGTCGAGCGGGCGGGCGCCGTCTTCGGCGTCGACGACGCGGTGCTGGATGTGCTGGTCACCGTGTTCCGTGACCTGCGGGGCGGGCGGTCCGGGGAGGGCTGGGACGTGGAGCGGCCCGGCACGGTGATGTCGACGGCCGAGGCCGTGCAGGTCGCCGTCTCCCTCGGGGTGGCGGCCGCCTACCTTCCCGGGGCCGACTCCCTCGACCTGGTCCCCGGTCATCTGCTGGGCGTGGTCCGCAAGGACGACCCGGCCGACCACGCGCGTCTGCTCGGCTACTGGGACGGTCCGGTGCGCCGCCGCGCGGAGGACGGTTCGGCGCTGTGGCGCCGTCTCTGGGACCTGCGGGAGAACCTCCGATGACGCACGCCCAGGATCCACGGGCGGCCGTCACCGCGCTCGCCGGCTCCGTGGCGCCGTACCTGCTGGGCGTACGGCACCACAGCCCGGCGCTCGCCGCGGCGGTGCCCGCCCTGCTCGACGCGTGCGGGGCGGAGGTCGTGTGCGTGGAACTGCCCGCCGACTTCCAGTCGTGGCTGACCCATCTGGCCGCGCCGGGCACCATCGCGCCGGTCGCACTCGCCGGGGCGGGTGAGAACGGGCGGCTCGGCTTCTATCCGTTCGCCGACTTCTCCCCGGAGCTGGCCGCACTCCGCTGGGCGCGCGAGCGCGGAGCGGAGGTCGTGTGCTGCGATCTGCCGATGTCCGATCCGCGATGGAACACGGACGGCCCCCTGCCGACGGCGGACACGCGGACCGCGGTCGCCGACGTGGCGCACCCGGCCGCCCCCGTCTCCTTCGGGAACGCGCTCGCCGCATCCGGGACCGGCCGTGACGGCGACGATCTGTGGGACCGCTGTGTGGAGGTCCTCGCCCCGGGATCCGCCCCCGAGTCGATCCGCCGCGCCGCCCTCGGTGTCGGTTGGGCGCTGCGCAGCGACGCCGAGGCCGCGGGCGGAGTACCGGCGGTGGATCTGGCCCGTGAGGCCCACATGCGCGAGACGATCGCCCGCGCCACGGGTGACGGGCGCCGGGTGGCTGCCGTCGTCGGCGCGTTCCACGCCCCGGCGCTGACGGCAGCCGCCCTGTCGCCCGATACGGTTCCGGTTCCGGGCCCGGGTGCCGCCGATGTGGTGTCGACTGCGGTCGATCACAGCGTCGTCGAGGAGCGCCCTGGCGTCGTCACCTCTCTCGTGCCCTACGCCTTCGATCTGCTGGACTCCCGTTCCGGCTACCCGGCCGGCATCCGGGACCCGCGCTGGCAGCAGGCGGTGTTCCAGTCCGGAGGCGATCCCGAGCGGGTGCAGGGCGCGGCCGCGCGAGCGGTCACCGACGTGTGCCGGGAGCTCCGCGCGGCCGGGCACACCGCCGGAACGGGCGAGGCCGCCGAGACCCTGCGGATGGCGTGCGACCTCGCGCGGGTGCGCGGGCTCGAGGCGCCCGGGAGGGGCGAGGTCATCGAAGCGCTCACGAGCGTCATGGGCCAGGGCGAACCTCTCGGCCGGGGCCGGGCCCTCGCACGGGCGCTCGAAGTGGTCCTGGTCGGCACCGAGCGCGGCCGGATCGCGCCGGGCACACCGCGCTCCGGTCTGGGCCCGTCGGTGGAGGCGGAGGTCGCCGCGCTGCGGCTGCCCGGCCCGGACGACCCCGCTGCGCGCGAGGTACGGCTCGACCCGCTCCGCTCCGCTCTCGACGGGCGCCGCGAAATCCTGCTCCAGCGCCTCGCCGTGTGCGGCGCGGGCTACGGCGAGGCCGTGGCGGTGGCCGGTACGGGCGACGCCGCTGCCCTGACCACCCGGTGGCGAGTGGCGTGGACGCCCGCCGTCCCCGTGCGACTGGACCTGGCCGGGATACGGGGTGTCACCGCGGCCCTGGCCGCCGAGGGCACCCTGCGGGAGACCTTCCGCAGGGAGTCGGCGGACGGCGGGCCCACCTGTGGCCATGTCCTCGCGGCGCTCGGTGCGTCCGCCCGCTCCGATCTGCCGGCGCTGGTGGCCGAACGGCTCGCCGATGCCGCCGCCGTGCTCCCCGCCACCGCCACACTGCCCGAACTCCTCACCGCACTCGACCTGTTGGAGACGCTGTACCGCGGCCATCTGCCCGGCACCACCCCGGACAGCCGACGGGCGGCCGCCGAACTGGCCACCGATCTCCTGGAGTCGGCGGTCCGCGCCCTGCCCGGGTTGGCGGGCAGTGACCGGCCGGAGGACGCGGCCGCGCTCATCGAGCTGGCCGCACGCGCCGGTGAACACCGTCTGGGACTGCGGATGGACGACGCCCTCGGCACCCTCGCTCGTACGGGCTTCCCGCTCATCCAGGGCGCAGCGCTGGCCGCCCGGGTCCTGCTCGACCTCGACGACGCCAGCACCCTCGGCGCGCGTACGGCGGGCTGGATCGACACGGCCACGGGCCCGGGGGCACGGCAGGCGCTGGGCCGTCGGCTCGGCGGGCTGCTCAGCGGTGCGGCCGCGTTGCTGCAGTCGGCGCCGACGGCGCTGGACCCGCTCCTCGACCGCATCGACACGCTCACCGACCAGGGCTTCCTCGACCGGCTGCCCGCCCTGCGCGGGGGCTTCGACACGCTCACCCCGGCCGGTCGCGATCGTCTCCTGCACACCGTGACCGAGCGGCTCGGCGACCGCCTCGACCTGTCGCTCAGCGCCTCACCGCGACTCCTCGCCCTGTGGACGGCCGCGGACGCGGCCGGGCTCGCGGCCCTGCGCGCGCTGCGTCTGCCCACCGGGACGAACGCTGCGGCGCCCACGGATTCCCGGCTCCCCACGGTCCCGGACCATCCCGACCGCCCCGCATCCGCACCCTCTGCCATACCGAGCTCCGCGGAGACAGCCGACTCCACGGTCCCGGCCGCCACGCTCCGGATCACTCCCACCGACCGCTGGCGCCTGCTTCTCGGCCGGGAGACCGACAAGCTCCCGCAGAACGCCCGCCGATACGCGCACGCGCTCGACGAGTTGTACGGCACCGGCCGCGGGGAGGGCTCCTCCGACCTCGGCCGGGAAGGCGGCACCCGGGGGAAGGGCGGCGGCCGGGACGCGTCCTTCCCGACGGCCCGCGAATGGGCCGAAGAACTGGAGGCGCTGTTCGGCGCGGAGGTCCGTGAGGAGGTGCTGGCCCGCGCCGCCGACCAGGGGCGCAGCGACGTACTGGCCGAACTCGACCCCGCAGCGGTCCGCCCGTCGGTCGACCTGCTGACCTCCGTGCTGTCCCTGGCGGGCGGAATGCCCGAACAGCAACTGGCCAGGCTGCGCCCCCTCGTACGCCGTCTGGTCGACGAACTGGCCAAGGAACTCGCCACCCGGATGCGCCCCGCCCTCACCGGGCTCGCGACACCACGCCCCACCAGGCGACCCGGCGGCCGGCTCGACCTGCCCCGCACCCTGCGCGCCAACCTCGCCCACGCGCGCCGGACGTCAGACGGTCGGACCGTGGTCATGCCGGAGCGGCCGGTGTTCAGCACCCGCTCGCGCAAGCAGTCGGACTGGCGCCTGATCCTTGTGGTCGACGTATCCGGGTCGATGGAGGCGTCCGTCATCTGGTCGGCCCTGACCGCGGCCGTCCTGGGCGGCGTCCCCACCCTGTCCACGCATTTCCTCGCGTTCTCGACGAACGTGATCGACCTGACGGACCGGGTCGACGACCCGCTGTCGCTGCTCCTGGAAGTGCGGGTCGGCGGCGGCACCCACATCGCGGCCGGGCTCGCCCACGCCCGCTCCCTGGTCACCGTGCCCAGCCGGACCCTCGTGGTGGTGGTGAGCGACTTCGAGGAGGGCTACCCGCTGGGCGGACTCCTCGGCGAGGTACGGGCCCTGGCGGGCTCCGGGGTGCACCTGATGGGCTGCGCCGCCCTGGACGACACGGGCACCCCGCGCTACTCGGTCCCCGTCGCCCAGCAACTCGTCGCGGCCGGCATGCCCGTCGCCGCGCTCAGTCCCCTCGCTCTCGCCCGCTGGGTGGGCGACCGTCTCCGCGGAGAGACCCATTGAACGCCGAACTGCCCCCGGTGACACCCGATGTGGTCGCCGCCGCCGTGGAGGGCCTGACCACCAGGCTGCGCAAGAAGCTGGACGCCGCGATCGAGTCGTACGCGGCCGTACCCGTAGTCACTGACGGCGCTGTCCGGCGCGTACGGTGCGGTGAGGATGCGGAGGTCACGCTCACGCCCGGTCCTTCCGGCACCGTCACGGACGCGGGCCAGGTGGTGTGCAGTTGCCTGCTCGCCCCCCGGTGCCTCCACCGGGCCGCTGTCCTCGGCGCGTGCCCACTGGCCGACGCGGACACCGAAGCCGGTACCGAATCCGGTACCGACGGCGACGGCGCGCCGTGGAAGACCTCCGACGCGGTGGCAGCTGCGGCTCCGGCCCCCGATAGTCCGAGCACCGCCGGCCCCGCCGCCCCGCTCGCCGCCGAGACCGTCGCGGAGCCGGAGGAGAGCGTCCCCCTCAACGATGCCCAGCTGGCCGCCGCGTCCGAACTGTGGACGGCGGCAGCGGCCGTGCTCGCCGCCGGAGTACCCGCCGCGGGCGCTGTCCCCCAGGCCGAGTTGCTACGAGCCGCGCACACGGCCCGACTCGCCGGGCTGCACCGCGCCGAGGCAGCCGCACTGCGGGTCGTGCGGGGACTGCGTGGCGCGCGTGCCCGCCACGACGGCCACCGGCTGACCGACCTCATCGCGAACATGCGCGAACTGCTGCTCACCACAGCCCTGTTGGCCGCGGCCGACCCGGATCAGGCTCTGATCGGCACCGCCCGCCGCAGCTACCGACCGGGCGGCGGCCTCCGGGTTCACGGAGTGTGCCGGGAACCGGTGATCGCGGCCACCGGCTACGGCGGTGTCGTCACGCATGTCATCTCCGAAGACGGACGCTGGTTCTCGGTCGCCGACGTCAAGCCCGGCGGCCCGGCCCGCGCCCAGGGTGCGGCCACGGCCACCGTCGCACTCGGCTCGGGAAGCCTCGATCACGCCCAACTCGCCCGTGGCGGGCTGCTGATCTCCGGCGCGACGGTCTCGTCCGACGGCCGCCTCGGCTCCGGCAAGGGGGTGCGCGCGACTCCCCTCACCGGTCACGCGTGGACATCGGGCCCGCTCGCCGCGCTGTTCGCCCGCCCGCTGACCGAGGCAGTCGCCGAACGGCTCGCGGTGACACCGGGTGCCGACCCGGAGGGGGCCGAACAGGCGACGCGCGAGCTGGTCGGCTGCGACCTGGTCCTCGTCGGAGCGGTCGGCGAGCATCTGATCGCCCGAGAGCTGTCGCCCGGACGGCCGGATACGGAGGGTCTCCTGATCCGGCTGGCCCCGTCCAGCGGCCACCCCGGCCTCGCCCACACGGCCAACTTCCGTCGGCTCGCGTCCCGACCGGGGCTGCGGCTCCGCGTGATCGGCCGCCTGGACCCCGACCGCGCCGCCACGCTCCGTCCCCTCGCGGTCGCCCCGCTGCCGGACACCGAGGCGACGCTGCGACTGCCCGCGGACTGGCAGGGCCACGCCGACCTGGGCTATGACCGACTGGAGGGCGCGCACCTCCCGCCGACGGACGTCCTCCCCGCCGTGCCCACCATGGACGGCCTGAGCGACGTCCCTCCGGACCCGCTGGCGGAGGCTCCCCTGTGGCGGCTGCGGCAGCTGATCGAGGTCGCCGTGGCGGGTGGTCGCAGAGCCGTCGCCGAACCCGCGCGCGACGGCGACCGGAGCGGGGGTGGGGCAGCGATGCGCCGCGGCGGCTTCCACACCGCCGCGGACCTGGCGGCCGACCTCACCGCCGAGGCGGACCGGCGCACCCGCGACGTATTCGGCCGCACCGGCGAGGCCGACCCTGACCGTTACGCACGGACGTGGCTCGCCGCGGCCGTCTATCTGACGGGCGTCGAGCGCGCCTTGGTTCAGGCGACCTGGCAGCCGGAGAGCGCCGGCTCCTGATCACCCACCCCCGAGGCCTCTGGTGGGCGGACCCGGCTCGGGGTCGAGCGAGTCCACCAGGGCTTCTTGGTAGTTGAGGCCAGCGCCGAGGACGGCGACGCGATGCCATCGGGACCACCTCGGGCGCGCCTGCCGGCGGGCCGCGCGGACGGGTGTGGGTGCCGCCCGTGAAAGGTCCGTCACCCGCTGGGCCGACTGTCATGGCCAGTGACGGGCATGCGCTCTGTGAAGCGCTTGCCGCCCGGTGAACCCGCGGAACAGTGACTGAAGCTGCCAAGGGTCAGGGTGGCGGACGGTCCAGAAGGGACTTGCCTCCACGGCGAAAGGCGATGCGATGGTTGAGGCAGTGCGTGACGTGATGACCGGGCCGCCTCGGTCGGTCCCGCCCCAGACTCCCGTCAGCGTCGTCGCCCGGTACATGCGCGACGAGGGGATCGGCGCCGTCCTGGTCACCGAAGGCGGACGTCTGCGCGGCGTGGTCACCGACCGGGATCTCGTCGTCCGCGTGATGTGCCAGGGCGGGAACATCGACCATGTGACCGCGGCGCACGCCTGTAGCGACGTACTGGTCACGGTCTCGCCCGACGACGACATCGACCGGGCTGTCACCCTCATGCGCCAGCGCGCCGTCCGGCGCATCCCGGTCATCGACGACGGCCGCCCGGTCGGCATCGTCACGCTCGGCGACATCGCGGTGGAGAACGAACCCGACTCCGTCCTGTCCGCGATCACCACCGCCACGCCCAACGAGTGACGAGCACCCGAGACGAGCGGCTGCCTGCCGGACGCCTCCGCGAAGCCCGGCGGGGCTGGTGGTGACCGGGCCAGGTGGCTTCCCGTCGGACTCCGGGATGCCCCCGGTGGTCAGCCGCTCTGCCGGGGCAGGCGCACCACCTGGACGAAGAAGTCGTCGATCTGGCGGACGGCCGCGATGAACTGGTGCAGATCCACCGGCTTGGTGACGTAGGCGTTGGCGTGCAGTTTGTAGCTGCGCAGGATGTCCTCCTCCGCCGCGGAGGTGGTCAGTACCACGACCGGGATGTGCGAGAGGGCCGGGTCCGACTTGATCTTCTCCAGGACCTGCCGGCCGTCGTACTTGGGCAGGTTGAGGTCGAGGAGGATCAGGTCGGGCTGCGGTACATCGGCGTGGGCCCCGCGCCGGTAGAGGAAGTCGAGCGCCTCCTCGCCGTCCCGTACCACGTGCAGGGTGTTGCCGATCTTGTTGTCCTCGAACGCCTCGCGGGTCATCAGCTCGTCGCCCCGACGGCGATCAACGCCCCTGCCGATTCTGTCGGTTCACGCGATCCCGGATTCAATGGGGGTGAGGCGTGGCTTGTAGGGCCCGTCCCGTTGGTGAGGGTGGGGCCCGGGCCGGTGGGTTGATCGGTCCGCGCGTCTTGATCGTTGCCGAGCCTGCTGATTGGCTGGTCGGCATGACTGATCTCGGACCCGTCGACTGGCCACCTGCCCCGATCGGGACCGAGCGGCTCGTGCTCCGCGAGTCCGAGGCCCGGGACCGTGCGGCGTTCATCGAGCTGCTCGCGTCGCCGGAGGTGCACACCTACCTCGGCGGCCCCCGGCCGCGTGACGAGCTTGAGAGTGAGATGTCCGGGGCGCCCGAGCGGTGGCCCGGGAGCTTCGTCGTTGATCTCGACGGGTCGATGATCGGCCAGATCCTGCTCAGGAGAGCAACGGGGCACCGTCGCCCGGCTGCCGCGGGGAAGGCCGATCTCGGCTACCTGTTCCTGCCGCGGGCATGGGGATTCGGGTACGCCGCCGAGGCGTGCGCGGCGGCACTCGACTGGCTCGCCGGCGCGCTTCCCGGCGAGCCGGTGGTGCTCACCACCCAGACCGCCAACGTCGGCTCGATGCGTCTCGCGGCGAAGCTGGGGTTCACTGAGGTAGAGCGGTTCGAGGCCTGGGGCGCCGAGCAGTGGCTCGGCATGCGGTCCCCGGTCACGCCGTCCGATTGAACTCGTGCCCGACAACGCGGATCCGCAACTGGACAGCACTGCCGGGGCGGAGCCCAGCGCTGTTGAAACTCGGGTCCTAGCTCAGCCTTTTTTGGAGCTGTGACCGTGCCTCGCAAGACGGCGAGGCGGACACCTCGGTGGTCGGGGCTGGATTCGATCCGACCCCACGAGGTCAAGGTGCCGATTCGCTAAGCGAGGAGAACTGGCGTGCCCATCAGGCCGGAGGAAGCCGCCGATTTCCTGCGTGCCGAGCTGACAGCCGGGCGATCGACGACGACCGAGCTGACCACTCGGCCGTGGGGCCCACGGGGATGCCGGCTGCGAGTCCGATCAGGGCGGCGGCGCCCAGGGCGAATCCGACCTGGGGCGACCGGGAGGCCCACGGAGCGGGTGAAGAACAACGCGGCCCCGGAAATGAAGAGGCCCTTGCCGATCTGGTTGATGAAGGTCGCGGCGGCGAAGGCGCGTTCGGGGCTCGTCTCGGGTATCAGGCCACAGGCTACCGGCCAGGCCGGTAGCCCTCCTCCGGTGCCCTTCCCGGCCGCCGTCTCGGTCGGTTCGTTTTGTCGGCGCTGACTCCTGGTGTCCAACTGGCCGCCCCTCCGACTCCGGGTGATGACGCGTGTTCGGGTGCCCTCACGCCGAGAACGCCGTCCATCGCCGCCTGGGCTGCCGAGTGCTTTCGAGCTCGCGAGCGCTGCCTCGCACGGCTTGATGGACGGCGTTGCCGATCAGGCGGACTTGTGGCGGGCGCCGCCCTCGATGTGGATCGTCTCGCCGGAGACGAAGCCCGCACGCAGGAGCCACATCACCGTGTCGACGACGTCGTCGGCCTGGCCGTGGCGTCCGACGAAGGTCCCGTCCGCGCTCTTGCTCAACAAGGCGGTCTTCTTGTCACCAAGGCGATCCCAGGCGCCCGAGTCCACGACACCGGGCGAGACGGCATTGACCCGTACCGGCGCCAGATCCGCCGCCAGGTGGCGCGCGGCGTACTCGACCGCACCGTTCGTGACGCCCTTGACGAGTGATCCCGGCCCAGGGCGCCAGCCGACCACACCGGAGAACAGCACCATCGACCCGGTCGGCCGCAGGACCGGCGCGAAGTGCTTGGCCACCAGCATCGGGCCGACCACCTTCGCCGTGAACGCGGCCAGCAGCTTGTCGCGATCCAGCTCGGTCGCGCGAACGTCGTGCGGCGCCGAACCGGTCGTCACGATGTGGTCGATTCCGTCCTTCAGCCGTTCCGCCGCGGCCGCGAGCGTCGACTCGTCCTGCAGATCGACCCGCACCGCCGTGGCGCCGATCTCGCGCACCAGCGCGTCGGCCGCAGCGAGATCGCGGGCACCGACAACAACCTCGTACCCGTCCTTCACCGCACGCCTCGCGACGGCCGCGCCGAGCGCCCGCGAACCGCCGATGACCAGGATCCGTTCCATGTGTATCGACTCCCTTTCGTAGGATCGAGTGCCACGGTATGGTTTTGATACCGGTATCTTCAACGAAACTGGGAGCAGCGATGGGCAAGGCGTACAACGTGATGGCAGCGACCTGCCCGAGCCGCACGGTGCTGCACCGTATCGGCGCCCGCTGGACGGTGTTCGTCGTCAACGCCCTCGACGACGGACCTCGCCGCTTCACCGAACTGAAGGGGCACATCCGGGGCATCACCCCGAAGGTCCTGACCGAAACCCTGCGCTCCCTGGAAGCCGACGGTCTGGTCAGCCGCCACGAGTACGACGAGAACCCGCCCCGGGTCGAGTACGCCCTGACACCGCTGGGCCGCTCTCTGCTCATCCCGCTCCGCGCCGTACGACTCTGGGCCGAAGAGCATGTCCCGGACATCGAGGCGGCCCGAGCCCGCCAGCCGATTCTCTGACCCATGAGCCGACTGCCGACATGAACCCCGGCCGCGGCCGGTGCGGCCAGGGTCTCGGCGAGTCCTCACGGGCAATCATCCGACGCTCCAACACCCCTTCCGCGTCGGCGAGTTCAGCCACACCCGCTCGGCTTCCGCGCGAAGTTCCACCGCCCGTACCCGGGCATTCGTCTCCCGATCCTTCACCAGTCCCATCACCGACGTCACCCCTCAACTCCGCTTCGCCGAGAACGAATTCACCGCCCCGAACCACGGGAGGGGCGCGTCGATCGGCGATCTCTGGACAGCCGGCGGCCAGGCGCGTAGCACAGCCACCGCAGAGGAGACCCGCAGCTTCATTCAGCCCGGTCCCGAAGCCTGGCGGTCCAGCTCCCGCGTGAACGCCGGACCGCCGCCACGGCCCAGTACGTTCCGCAGGCCGACTTGGCTTTGGACCGCCTACGGTGGCTGAACATCCAGGCGAACACGCAGGCAGGAGCGCTGCTTCGACAGGTGCTCCGTCAGGTTCCGTTGGCCCCGAGTCGGCGGCGTCGACCGGGTGATCACGGCGAGCACCGGCCCCCGGTTGAAGCGGGTGACCAGGACGCTCATCAGGTCCTGGCCGGCGGACGGTCAGCCCTCGTACAGGCCGTGGCCCTCGCTGGCCGCCGCGCGCATCAGGACGTCGGCCAGTTCCACCGGGGTGGAGAGCATCGGGTAGTGGCCGGTGGCCAGTTCGAAGAAGGTGACTCCGGGCTCGGCGAGCTTGGCGAACCGCGGCAGGCCTGTGCCGTGCAGCGTGCGGGCGAACTCCAGGCTGAGGCCGTTCGCGAGGCAGAACACCCCGGTGGTCGGGAGCTTGAGCCAGGCGCCGGTCAGCTCGATCGGCTCGGTGACGGTCCGGACCGGGTGCGGGGTGGCGAGGCGGTGGTAGCGCTCCAGTTCGGCCGACGGGACGGCGTGCACCGCCGGGATCTCCTCGGGCACCGGGATGACGCCGCCGCGGGCGCGGTCGGGGAGGCCGAGCTGCGGCATCTGCGCCACCACCGACTCACCCGGCTCCGGGAAGCCGGTGTCCACGAACACCACCCGGGCGACCTGTCCGGGGCGCCGGTCGGCCGCCGCGAGAGCGGGGAAGATGCCGTAGCTGTGCGCCACCAGCACAATCCCCGGGCTCTCCGCGTCGAGCAGCGCCGCCACGGCGTCGGTGTGCTCACCCAGCCCGACGCCGGCGGGGTCCTCCCCCGCCCGTTCGGCCAGGCCGGGCAAGGTGACCGGAAGCGCCCGGTGCCCCTGCGCGGTCAGCTCGGCGGCCACCGCCTCCCAGGCCCAGCCACCCATGAAAAGCCCCGGGACCAGCAGAAACGTCGTCATGACAGACCTCTTTCGAAACATCGCCTGTGCGGTGGTCAGGACGGTAGGACCTCCCCCTGGGGGAGATTCCAGCCGTTTCCGGCGCGCGGGCCCGGCAAGATCCGCCGGAAAGGGCCCAACGGTGTCTCCCGATCAAGCGTTGGGTGTGGGCGAGGGCGTCTGTGAACCAGTGCCACCCGCCCGAACGCAGAACGCCGTTCAACTCCACCAGGGCGGCGAGAAGGCAGAGGTCCCTCCCCCGGTCCTCGGAACTCGTCGAGCGGGGTGCACCGGAGTCACGGCGTCAGGTCGGGGTGCGGGATGCGCACCGTCTCCACCCAGCTCGGGGGCTGCGGTGCGGTGGCGCCGATCAGAGCCGCGATGACGCGGCAGGGCGGGTTCTCGTCTGGCCAGGGGGTGATCCCGTCGGTGAGCACCACGACGATGTTCGGGCGGTCCGGCGTCGCGAGCGCCGCGCCTATGCCGACGCGCATGTCCGTTCCGCCTCCGCCGCCCAGGGTGATCTGCTCGGTGGCCGCCACCCGGGACACGGCCTGCACATCGGCGTCGCACGCCAGCACGGTCACGCGATTGCCCCGTACACCCACCTCGCGCAGGACGCCCGTCACCTCCGCGAGGGCGGCGGCCAGTTCGCCGTCGCCCATCGAACCGGAGGTGTCGATGACCACGGCCACCCGCGGCAGCGGCCGGCGCAGGCTCGGCAGCACGACACCGCGCAGCGCGGGGGTACGGCGCGAGGGGCGGCGATAGGTGTAGTCGACGGCTCCACCCGCCCAGGCGGCGGCTTCCCGGACCGCGCCCGACAGCGCCTGCCGCCAGTCCACAGTGGGTTCCAGGATCTCCTCGGCCCAGCGTTGCCAGCCCCCGGGCAGGGAGCCGCGACTGCGCTGATGGGCGCGCATCGCCTCGGCGGTCTGCCGCCGCAGCGCCTGCGCCTCCACCTCGCCGATCCGCGCGGGCCCGGCCGACCCCGGCAGGTCCCAGGATGCGGGCCGCCCGTGGGCGCCCGATCCGCAGTCCGAGGCGCGCACCTGCGGCGGCAGCAGGTCTACGTACTCCTCGAACAGCCGGCCCTCGGGAAGGCCGAACCGGCGGGGTTCCATGCGCCCCTCGGGCAGCCGCAAGCCGTCGGCGAGCAGATCGTCGTTGATCTCACAGTCCTGGGCGACGTTCACACGATGCCAGTCGCGCTGGGCGGCGGCGGGCAGCCGGTCGGCCCGGCCGTGGTGGTCGCGCAGCAGATGCGCCACCTCGTGCACCCAGACACCCGCGAGCTCGGGCACCGCCGTCGCCTCGACGAAGGCGGGGGACACATAGCAGCGCCAGTGCCGGTCCACCCCCATCGTCGGCACATCCGTGCTCGGCACGACGGTCAGGCTGTACAACGCCGCCGCCAGGTACGGCCGTTCGCTCGCCGCCCGGTAGCGGGCGGCGAGCAGTTTGGTCATGTCCAGAGCGCTGCGGGCGTCCCCCGTGGTCCCCGCGCGGCTCACCGGCTGCCGCCGGGCAGCGCCCCCGACATCTGCAGCAGGTCCAGGAACCCGTCGATGCCGGGCGGTACGGGCCAGTCGAGGCGCCGCATCGCGGCGAGGTCGGTGGCGGCCCGGGCGGCCACGTCCGGTACGCCCGCGTCCACCGCCTTGGCCAATACCGTCCAGCCGGCCTCCCAGCGGGGCCGGGTGAGGTCGCTCTGGATGGCGGCGACCACCGCGATGAGGAACGCCAGTTGCCGGTCGCCGCGGTCGGGCAGGGCGAAGGCGTCCGGGTCGGCGAGGACCCGGTCGGGGTCGGGCAGATCGAGGTGTTCGAGGTAGGACAGCAGCTCCAGGCCCGCGCCGTCGCCGACCGCGCCGGTGAGTGCGGCGGCCAGTGCCTCGCGGCCGGCCCCGGCCGCGTACCCGGTGGCGAGCAGTTTGAGGGCCATCTCCCAGGTCCGGGGGGACGGCCAGGACCGACCTCGGCTCTCGGCGTCGCCTGGAAGGTGGTGGACCAGGCCGGGCCGGGCCGTGAGGAAGCCGGAGATCGCGCCGCGGGCCCGTGCGACCGCACCGGGCACCCTGGCGGCACCGACGACGGGCACGGTCACCTCTGGCCAGGTGCCGGCCATGCCGCGGGCGACCGTCCGGGGGTCGTGGGTCCATTGCAGATGAACGAACCGGTTGGCGAGCGGCGGGCTGAGATGCCAGCCGTCCGCCGCGCTGGACGGCGGGTTGGCGGCCGCGACGATACGCACCGTCTCCGGCAGGACCAGACTGCCGACCCGTCGTTCGAGCACCACCCTCAGCAGCGCTGCCTGCACGGCCGGCGGTGCGGAGGACAGTTCGTCGAAGAAGAGCAGGCCCTGTCCGGCCCGAGCGAGGCGCACCGCCCAGTCCGGCGGAGCCATCGGGACTCCGGTCACGGCCGGGTCGTCACCGACGATCGGCAGTCCGGCGAAGTCGGAGGGTTCGTGGACGCTGGCGATGACCGTCTCCAGCGGCAGGCCGAGCCCGGCGGCCAGCTGCTCCAGGGCGGCCGACTTGCCGATTCCGGGCTCCCCCCACAGCAGTACGGGCTGATTGGCCGTCACGGCGAGGGCCAGTGCCTCCAGCTGCGGGTTCGCGGCGGGCTCGGTCCGTCGCGTGCTCAGCCTGCGGTTGAGGTCGTCCGCGGCCGCCAGCGGGCCGGACGGCGCGGCGGGGGCGGTACGGTCGGTGCTCAAAAGGGCTGCTCTTCCTCGTGGTCGGGCTCGGCCGCGGAGTACTGCCGAGCCCCGCCATCGGGTGCGGCAAGCTCGGCGGGGTCCTCCACGAAGTACCGCTCCCCCGTAGAAAATTCGGCGAGCTCGGCGAGGCCTTCCGCCGAGTAACGCTCTTCCTCGTCATCGGGTTCAGCGGGGTCGGCGGGGTCCTCCGCGTCATCGGGTTCAGCGGGGCCGGCGGGGTCCTCCGCGTAGTACTCCGCCTGCTCCTCCATCCATTCGTCCCACCACTCGGCGCCGACGCCCGGATGCTCCTCGCATACGCGGTCCTGGAGGAAGGCCAGGTCGGGCCGCTTGTACCGGCGGACGAGCTGGGCGAGCGACAACTCCGACTGGTCGGTCACGTCGAGCCGCGCCCCGGCGGCGACGAGCGCCTCCACCAGCGCCCTCGTGCCGAGGTCGTTGACGGCCACGAACAGCGGCGTGCGCTCCCGCCGGTCGCGGGCTTCGAGGTCGAGTCCGTCCGCGAGCAGCCGCGGCAGCAGCGTCTCGTGGTCGAGCAGGTTGAGTACGTGGAGCAGGGTGCGGCCGCTCTCGTCCCGCACCCGGGGATCTACGCCCGCGTCCAGGAGCTCCAGCACGCCGGAGGTGTCACCGTGCTGGGCGCGCTGGAACAGTTCGTTGCGCTGCGCCCGCAGTTCCTTCGGCAGGCGGCCTTGTCCGGATGTCCACGTCTGCTCCACGGCGAAGCATCCGGCGACGGCACCGCCGAAGGCGCGCAGGGCGCGCTCGCGCTGCTGCTCCTCGTCGCTGTGCGGCATCCGCAGCAGGGATCCGGGCCGGAAGCCCACCTCGTGCCATTGCCCGCGGCATCTGACCTGTACGGGGGCGGGCGCCGTCGGCCCCGGCGGGCCCACCGGGCCTTGCGGGACCTGGAGAGCGGGGAACAGGGCCGTGCTGACGAGCGGATGCAGATGCTCCGGTGCGACGCCTCCGGCGCGCATCAGATCGAGGTCGGGGAGTCTGCGCCACAGGGCCTCCGCGAGGGTGGGCTCGCCCTTGGCCTCCTCCCGGTCGACGATGCGCGCCAGCAGCCCGCCGGCGTCCGCGGGCTCCAGCAGGATGTAGGTCCGCCAGTGCGTGGTGGGGACGAGGAAGCGATCGGAGACGCCCTCGGCCGCCTGCCGGCGGATCTCCGGCTCCAGGCGGGTGTGGTTGAGTGCGATCCCGTCCAGGAGCCGCTCCGGCTCCTCGCGGTACGAAGACCTCTTCGAGGAGGTCAGGTCCAGCTCGATGCCGACGGCGGCGAACGCGGTCCGGGTCTCGCCCCTCTGGTGCAGCAGCGTGGCCCACTCGGCCCGCGCCGCCGGGTCGCCGTCGCCGGGATCGGCCGTCGGCAGTTCGTCCGTGTCGCGCGGGGTGGCGTCGGCGTGGAAGAACGGCGGCCGGTCCGTGCCGCCACCACACCGTTCGCGCAGCTCGGCAGTGTGCCGGACATCCCACAGGTGTCGCGCGTCACGCCAGTCCTGCGTGGTCTGCCCGAAGACGCCTGCGTCCCCCTCGTCCTTGACTGCCGCGAACCGCAGGGTGATCCGCTGCGGTCCGTCGATCATCGCGGGAGTGGTGATGTGCAGGGACGGCGTGGCCGGGCGGCCCGCGTCAGGTGTTCTCGGGTGGTAGTGCGCGAGGACTACGGTCGTGTCCTTGGCGAGTGTGGTCCGCCCGCCGAGTGTGCGCGGCAGGTGCCAGCGCAGCAGGTCCGGGGCGAAGTGGCGGAGGTCGCCCTCCAGTTCGGCTGCGATGTCCTCGCCCCAGCGGCCGGCGACGTCGGACAGGTCGAAGCTGACGTCGACGTCGGCCGCCGCACAGGATCCCCGCCAGTCGCCGGCCAGACGGTGTTCGCTCGCGCGCTCGATCATCCAGCGGGGCACCGCGTACCGGCGGATCCGGCGCCGGCTCGACACCTCGTCCGGGGGGAAGCAACGCAGGTCGCCACGAGAACTCAACGGTAGACGCTCCCTATCGCGCGCACGTCGGGATGCGCCCCGGCGGCGGGCCGCAGACGTCGGGTGAAGGAACGCTTCACCTTGCGGGGCAGGCCCGGTCCCAGACCGACGTACTCCAGGGGCGAGTTGTCGGGCACGGCCGCCAGCAGTGTTTTCGCGCCCCGCCCGGTCAGGCCGGTGTGGCACAACTCCAGCCGGCGCAGCGGGCTGCCCTGCAGGGCGGCGGCCAGCGCGTGGGCGCCCTCGTCGCCGGTGGTGTTCGCGGGGGCGCCGAGGCTGCGTTCCGACAGTGGCCGGCCCAGGTCGAGTGCTTCGATCCCGTCGAGGCGGTCGGCGAGGGCCCGGACACCGGCGGGACCGATTCCGTTGCCGCCCAGGCCCAGGCGCACTGGCCGCACGGGGTCGGCCGCGGCGGCGAGGATCGCGGCGCCTTCGTCTCCGAGGTGGTTGGCGGGGAGATACAGCTCGCGCACACCCGCCTCGCGAATCAGGGCCGCCAGCAAGGGGGCGGCGTCGGCGGTCAGACCGTTGCCGCCGAGGAAGAGGCGTTCCACTGGGCTGGTCCGGCTGGTGAGGGCGTCGAACAGGGCCCGCAGACCGTCGGTGGTCAGACCGGTGTTGACCAGGTCGAGCGTGCGCAGCGTGGTGTTGCTGGGCAGCATCGCGGCGAGCGCGCGGGCGCCGTCGTCACCGACCGGGTTGCGCTTGAGCCACAGGGCGCGGACGGTGCCGTCCGTCGTCAGCGCCTCGGCGAGTGCGGTGACACCCTCGGGGCCGATGCGGTTGCAGCCGAGGTAGAGCGTGCGCAGGCCATGCCCGTCGACCAGCGCGTCGGCGACCGTACGGGCTCCGTCGTTCCCGATGGCGTTCGTGCCGAGCAGGACGTGCGCGGCGTACGGGGAGGCGGCGGCGACGGGCATCAGCCGCTCGGCGCCCACCGCTCCGAGTCCCTGCTTGCACAGGTCGATACGTCCGTCCGCCCGCACGGTGCCGAGCGGGAAGATCTCGTCGGCCTCGACCGGCTGCGCGGACCGCAGCCGGTCCAGCAGGGGCTGCAGAGCGGCGGGGTCACTGACCGGGATGTCCGGGTGCTCGATCGCGGGGCAGCGTACGGGTGTCGGCTGCGTCATCACCACTCCACCGGTCCATCGCCGGTGTCCGGCCCGCCGAGGGCGGCATCGCCCTTCGACCGCCCGGGACGAACCGACGCCAATCGACTTTCCTGCACGACAAGGGCGGCAAGGCTGGCCGGATTCGAACCGACGTCCTCCAGCTCGATGCTTGGGCGCGACGACCTCTGCGCTACAGCCTTGCCGCGAAGATCATAGCGGCTTTCATCCCTGCGTTCGAACCCAGTTGGGCGAATCTGGGATCGGACGAAGACCCGGTGGGGAGGTCCGCCGGGGCGCTCCGGAGCGACTCACGGATCTCGCCCCCGTCACACGCGCCCGACCCCGCCTATCCCGCTCACCGCTCTCGGCCATGACAACTGCGCTTGCCCGATGGGGCGTTGGCAGCGCGAAGTCGTCCGGGCCACGCCGCCCCACTCGGCTTCGGATCCCGGCGTTCAAGGGCACGCACCCGTTCGCCCCGCGGACATGGCTGACCTCAACTCCCTAGGGCCTGCCTGGCGACTCCCGCCGGGCCCGCGGCGCCCGGCAGCGCAATCCCCCAAGCTCTTCGAGCAGGGGGACCCCCACGCCGCGTTGTCGGACACGCCCAAGTACGCCCAGTACGGGGGCGACCTGCCGCCTTGCGATGCACGGCACCGGACGCCGCGGCCCGATCCGACGCGAATCGTCAGACAGGCCCTGGCGCACCGAAGCGTTCGACCGGCGCAAGCAGCCCACCTGCGCCCGACCACAGGTGCGCGAGCCGCCGGTCGCGCTTGGCCGCCGGCTCGCGCGTGCGGACGGGGCCGGCGCTTCTCAGAGCGGGGCGACCGGCTCGAGGGCCTCGACCGCGGCGGCCGCGGCGGCGGAGTCCCGGCCGTAGAAGATGTCGATGTCGACCTCCTCGCCGCCCATGGTGAGTGTGTCCCAGGCGCCGCTGAGCACCAGCATGCGCAGCGTGCTGCCCTCCAGGGTCCCCAGCCGTTCCAGGATCGCCTCGTCGTCCGGCAGTCCGGGCATGCGCTTCGCCAGCCGGGTACGGATCTCACGCAGCCGCTCCAGCAGCGTCGCGGTGTCCGCCTCGCGATCCGGCTCATCGGCGATTCCGTCGATACCGTGCGCGATGATGTCCTTGATGGCCCAGGTGGTGCCCTGGTCGTCGGTGGTCACCATCGCCTTCCAGGCACGGCTCTTGTGGCGGTACTGGAGCATCGACATGGCGGCCTCGTGGCGCAGGAAGTCCGCGTCCCGGAAGGGCTTGCCGTTCCATGCCCCGTTGAGCGACCGTGCGAGCGAGATCGCGGAGGCCAGGCCGCTGTTGAGTCCCCGTCCCGGCCAGAAGTGGATGGCGTTGGCGGCGTCGCCCAGCAGAAAGCCGTACGTACCGGTGGAGTTGGCCGTGGGCGGCAGCAACTCGGCGGTGAAGCGGGGACGTTGGACCATGTCCAGACGGAAGGAGGTGACCGCGCTCAGGTCGTGCGACTCGACGCCGAACAGGCGCAGCCCCTCGCCCACCCGTTTCCACAGGGCCGAGCCCTTGATGAGGGCCGGCAGGAACAGGGTGCTGTGCGTGGAGCACTGGAAGTCGCCGTACTCGTCGCGCCCCATCAGGCAGGGGCGGGAGGCGATGCACTCTTCGAAGACGCGGCGCACCGGATCGATACCGACGACCTCCGCGGCCTCCGCGTCCGTCAGGCGCATGTTGAGGAAGCCCTCTCCACGCAGGGAGTTCAGCAGGAACCGGTTCTGCCCGACGGTCAGCAGCACCGCCATCGGGTCGCTCAGACCCGACTTCACCCGCAGGCCGAGCACCACGTCCTGGAGATGACGGTCGTTCAGCGAGTAGATGGACTCGTCCGCTCTGCCGAACTTGGCGGCGAAGTGCTCACGGGTGTGCGACCGTCCACCGTCACAGATCGCCAGTACGTGCTGGGTGGTCAGGGCGTCCTGTTGTTCGTCGATGCTGAACCGGGCGGGGACGAGTCGGATCCGCCCCGGTTTCTCGTTGGCCACCTCCAACAGCCGGTCCTCGATGTAGGCGATGCGCATGTTGCGCGGGTGGTGATCGCCGATGGAGTCGGGGCCGGAGGGCCACATCTCGGTGTAACTGTCCGGATCGAAGAGCCGGGCCTGCACCTCCTCGGGCAGACTGAGGTACTGACGGCTCTGAACGGTCACCACCTGCTGGCGGCGCACATTGCCCTGACTCGCGTCCTTCCAGACGACCTTGCGGCCCTGCTTGCGCCACCGGCCGTCGTAGACGGTGATGTTCACCTGGGTCCCGAGGAAGCGCTCCAGCAGCAGGGCGAGTGACAGGCCCACGGGGCCCCCGCCCGCGATGGTGACCCGCAGCACCGGCCCGTGTTCGACCTCCTCGTCGCCGTGGGTCAGCGACCTCGGCAGGGAGAGCGCCATGATGGTCTCCATGGCGTCCGGGACCTCGAAGCGGAACTCCTGGTCACCGATGGTGATGTCGTCCCCGGGCTTGAGGAGTTGGGAGTCGATCTCCTCACCGTTCACCAGTGTTCCGTTGCTGCTGCCGCAGTCGCGCAGCACATAGCCCTGAGTGTCGTCGAGGACGATTTCCGCGTGGAAGCGTGAAACGTTCAAGCTGGAGAGGACAATGGTGTTTTCCGGATTGCGTCCGAAGGTGACCCTGGTGCCTATCACCGGTATGCGCTCTCCGGCCAGCAGTCCTTCGTGTCCAACAAGCACCGGTGCCACAGCACTTCCTTCCGAGATCGACGTCATGGCCGCTGCCGCGGTGCCACCAGAACGCACCGCGGCGCGGGCAGGACCGGGCAGCGTCTGACGGTTGGGACAAAGGGGCGTGCCCTCGATGTATCCGAAGGGGAATGGATCAGTTCGACGACGGCGTAGCGTCGCTTGACCGGTACGGATGCCCATCATGCCCGATTCCGAAGCCGTTCGGGAGAGGCCCTCCGGCGACGGCGGAACGGACCTCGCCAGGAACGCGTCAAGGTCCATCCCCCCGCCGGACACCCGCCGGACGCGATGTCGGCCAAGTGGCGGCCCACATCGGCGATCACGGCCCTCGCGGCACACCCGGCACACCCGGCACACCCGGCACACCCGGCACCCAGTGTTGCTGCCGCATCTGTCGCGCGTCCTGCAAGATCGAGCGCAAGTGTGTCGACGATGTCGCGTTCCGCCATCTCGCCGCCGGGCAGGGCCCGGACCGCCGGTCGCTGTCGTGGTTCCGCCGCCGTCATCTGGACGGCCTCGCGGACCTGTTCACTCAGTACCTGTACCTCGCTCACAAGCTCGGCGGGGTCAAGATGGGCCGCGTCGCCCTGGACGGCACCAAGCCGGAGGCGAACGCTTCCAGGCACAAGGCCAAGGGCTACGGCCGCATGGTCGACAAGGAGGAGCATCTCGAAGCTGAGATCGCCCAGTTGGAGGCCAAGGCCGCCGCTCTGCCGGCCGACGCCTAGACCCCCGACTCCGCCGAAAGCGAAGGGTTGGGTCGGCGGCAAGGAGGTCGACGTGCCCGCCGAACTGGACCGGCGCGAGAAGCGCCTGGCCAGGCCGCAGGCGGCCCGCACGCGACTCGAGGCCCGAGCGGCCGCCGAGGCACGCGACGACTCGCTCTTCCCGAAGTACAAAGGCGGACGCCCGAGAACCTTCACCCTCCCTCGGAGTCCGTACTCCGTCACGAAGTTCTGGACCGTGTCGCCGCCCCCCCGAAGGCTCCCCACGCGCACGTGGACCGGGGGAATCGGGGCGGGCGGTCGGAGCCCCTGCCTACCGGCTCGACCGGCCGCCGTCGGCTTCACCGGGGACATCAGCTCGTTCGCGGCGGTGAAGGCGCTGCGCCAGGCGGGAACGAAGATGAGCCTGCTGGCGGCGGTGCAACTCCAGGTGGAGGCAGTGGCCAGTCCGGAGGGCCAATCCGGAGTGATCCGGCAGCCCCCGAACACGCGGGGGCTGCCGCAGGTGTCGCGCTGCTCATGAGGTCAGGTAGCAGGCCTTCCGCACGTCGGCCAGCGGATCCGTGCCGAACGTCGACGACGTACAGGCGGTGCCGCCGGTGAACGCCTTGTACACGAAGCTGCCCCGGGCACCGTACGCGACGGTCCGCTGCCTGCTGAAGGCGCACGTACCGCCTTCGTCCGCGCAGGCCGTGGCGTAGCCGGGCGGGCCGCCGGTCGCGGCGTAGCAGGTCTTCGACTCGCCGGGGATCGAGTCGCCGAACGTGGCGTCGGTGCACGGCGTGTCACCGGCCGCCGTGATCGTGGCGAACGCGCCGAAGGCCCCGTACATCACCGGCTGTCCTGCGGCTGCCGGGCAAGTGCTCCCCTGGGAAGCGCACTTGGTCCAGCCGCCGGCCGGGGCGCCGTCGGGTGGCAGGTAACAGGACTTGGCGACACCGTCGATGGGATCGCCGAAGTGGGCGTTGGTGCAGGCGACGGAGCCTTTGGCTACCTGGTGGGCGAAGTTGCCGTTGGCCCCGTAGGCGACATCACGGTTGTAGCCGGGCACGGCGCAGGTGCCGCCCTCGGCCGCGCAGACGGTGTATCCGGGCGGACCACCCGCGTCGGCGACGTAGCAGGACTTGACGAGGTTCGACGCCGGGTCGCCGCCGAAGGAGGCGTTGGTGCAGGCGGTGCTGCCGGTCGCCGTCTTGTATGTGTACCTCCCCGCGCCGTAGGCCACGGAGCGGGTGCCGCTGAAGGAGCACGTACCGCCCTCGCCCGCGCACCGGGTGAAGCCCGCCCGCAGCGCACCGGTACCGGGATCGCCGGGGTTGGGCGGATTGCCCAGTCCGGTGGCGCTCACGGTGTAGCTGCCCGGGGCGACGCCGGTGAGGTAGACATAGGTGTCGTCCTGGCTCGCGCCGGTGATGCCGGAGGTGGGTGTGAAGGTTCCGTTGTTCCAGACGGTGGTGCCGTTCACGGACACCGAGATGCTGCCGCCGCCGAGCTTCGGGACGCCGATGCGGCCGGTGGTGCCGGACGGGCTGGTCAGGTGCGCCGAATAGGCGCCGGCGGCGGGGTCACGGGACCAGGACGCGTTGACGGCGCCCTGGGGCAGGGTGATACGGCCCTCGGCGCTGGTCAGGTCGCCGGGGTGCGGCACGAAACGGTACGCGCCGGTCGCCGACTCCGGCGCGGTGCCGAGCACGTCGAAGGTGAGCGTGGAGGTGGGCGCGGTGGACCAGCCGTGGGCCAGGCTCATGAACGAACCCCCGTAGGCGAGGCCGCCGTCGGCCCTCACGCCCTCCCAGAAGGTGCTCTTCGTGCCGATGTCGCTGGTCAGCATGTGGCCCCAGGTGCGGCGGATCTGCGCCAGGGCGGTGTAGTCGTCGTTGGCGGTGAAGCGGGCGTTCAGCTCCATGCCGCCCGCGAAGGGCGACACGTTGCCGCCCCATTCGGGGGTGGTGGGGCCGTACACGCCCCAGTTCTTCCCGAGCCCCGCGATGACGCTCTTCGACTTGGCCGTGGAGTCGGTCAACCCGTACCAGACAGCGAGGGAGTTGCCGTCCTGCGGGTAGAGCCCGCTGGTGGGGTTGTCCTTGTACATGCCCTTCGAGGCGTCCCACAGCAGCGAGTTGGCCGCGGTCTTGATGGCGGCCGCCTTGCCGTTCCAGCTCGCGGCGAGCGCGCTGTCGCCCTCGGCCGTGGCCAGGGTGGCGCCGCCCCTGAGCGCGGCGTACAGCAGTGCGTTGGCGGAGATGTTCTCGCCGCCCTGACCGACCCGGGCCCAGTCCTGGGTGCGGGTCACGCTGAGCAGGCTGTTGCCGTCGATCTTGTTGGTGATGAAGGCCATCCCGCGCTTGTAGTTGGCCCATTCGGAGTCCAGCCACGCCCGGTCTGCCGAGTAGGTGTAGTACGTGGACGTACCCAGCAGCGTCCAGGTGTGGTAGGTGTCCGAGCCGGTGAGGTTGAACGGCGGTCCCGACCACGGGATCTCACCCTGCGCCGACTGCGCGTTGTACATCGTGGTGAGCGCGTTGCGGGTCGAGGCCAGGTCGCCCGAGTACGCGTACTGCGTGGGTACGGCGATGCCCATGTCGCCGGGCCACACCGTACGGTCCCGCTTGGCCCCGTCGACCAGGACGGAGTCACCGACGCCGACGGTGGCGCTGTTGTCCCACGCCGAGGCCGGCGGGGGCCAGGCGCGGCCCTGGCCGGAGGCGATCGTGTTGAGCTGAACGGTGTACGCCCCGGCGTACCAGATGCTGTTGAGCAGATCGTCGCTGGAGGTGAAGTAGTTGGCGTAGTCGGCCGGGTCGGCCTTCCCCGGAGCCGCTGTGAAGTTGAGGCTGACGCCGTTGAGGTCCACCCAGCCCGAGGTGTCGAGGAAGACGGTGAGGTAGCGGAAGCCGCCACGCAGTTGCGCCGTGGGCATCGTGTAGGTGCCGTTGGCGGAGGCCGTGGCGTAGAGGGCCCCGTCCTCACCGTCGCGGCCGCTGCTGCGGTCGCTGTTGTTGCCTACGTACAGGGACGATTCGCTGAAGGCGAGGCCGACCCGTTGGCCGTTGTCGCTGGTACCGCCGAAGGACAACGTTGCCAGGCCGCCGACTTCCTTGCCGAAGTCGAGGGTGATGGCCGACTGCGAGCCGGAGATCCGCGTCGACTGCCCGCTGAGGACGTTCTGCGGGTTCGCGACGCTGCCCGAAGTCCGGTGGACGACGGTCGGCTTGAGGGTGCGGGAGGTAGGCGAGTAGTTCGAGGCAGCAAGACCCGCCAGGGGTCTGGACGTCGCCGCAGCCGACGCCGCCCCGGACGCGGGAGAGGCCGCACCGGCGGACGGCGCGGGGGCCACGGCCAGCGCGGCGGCCACGAGCATGGCGAGGCCAAGTAGGCGCCCTGGACAGGGCATTCGGTTCAGCGGGGGCCGGCGGCGCATGAGTACCTCCCGGATCGGATACGGAAAATGACTGCTCGAATCGGCGACCAGCCGCTTGAATCGATTCAAAAAGATCGCCCGTGAGGGCCTGGGACTGAAGTGGCAGCGGGTGTGCGAGATGACTCGCCGAAGTTCGCACCGAATGATGGGCGCACGAAAAGCGGGTGTCAACCCATCGCACCATCTGTCAACTCCATTGAAAAAGCAGCCTCTTGCGGCATTGACATGGCATCGCCAAGCCAGTTCACTGCCTCGGAGACAGGTATGGACCAGTGCTCGATTCCCGCCCGACTCAGCGGCAGCCGTCGGCCCAGCCGCCACGTCCTTCGACCGGCGTCCCCCATCGTGAAATCGAGGCGAGTTCCGGTGTCCTCACGAAGCTCCGACATCGTTGTCAGATCACGGCTCCTCAGCTTCCTGCTGACGGTCGTTCTCGCGTTCGTGGCACTGGTCCCGGCCGCCACGCCGGCGACCGCGGCCGCCGCCACCCAGGTGTGCGTACTGGCCTGTGACACGCTGGACCCCTCACAGGCCCGGCAGGAGAGCTTCCCCGTGCCGAACAAGGACCTCAACGGCCGTCGCCTCGAACTGCACGTGTCCGACGCGGACGACATGGCCTGGGCCAGCATCGACAACGGCGTCACCGGCGACTCGGTGTGGCTGGGCCGCTCCTGGGACGGCGGCGCCACCTGGGAAGGACTGCTCGGCAAGGCGAGCATCCCGAGCACCTGGACCGGCACCAGGACGCTGATGTACAACATCACCGATCCCCGCAATCACCGGCGCGAACTGGTGCGGGCCTGCGGCGACGCCGCCGGCGTCGGCTGTACGAACTGGGTCTACCCCACCGTCTGCGACACGCTCTGCGACGGAACCAGCGCCGCGCAGGCGGCCGGCGACGACCAGCCGGTCCCGTCGACCACCCTCTACGGCCGCACAATCCGGCTGCACGTCGACCAGAAGAACTCCATGACCTGGGCGAGCATCGACACCGGTGGCGCCGGCGACGAGATCTGGCTCGACCGCTCCTGGGACGGCGGTTCGACCTGGCCGGACGGCTCCTCACTCGGCCGCACCAGCACCCCGTCCGGGGCCACCGGCACCCGTACCGCGATGTACGCCACCCGCGATCCGCGCGGCCTCCTCCACGGCGGCGCGGTCCGCGCCTGCGGCCGGGAGGCCGCCCACCAGGAGGGCAGCTGCACCGCGTGGGTCAGGCCCGCGCCGACCAGGGCGCGCGCCGCGGCGGACGCGCTGATGACCTCGTACGACCCGTACAACGGCTGGTGGCCCAGCAGTTGGTGGAACTCCGCCGCGACCCTGACCTCGCTCATCGACTTCGCGAAGGCCACCGGCAGGCACGACTACGACTGGGTCGTCGCGCGCACCTTCGACCAGAACAAGGGCGTCTTCGCCGCGGGTGTGCGCAGCTCGGACGCGATCGAGGGCCACTTCATCAGCCGTTCCATCGACGACTCGGGCTGGTGGGCCATCGCCTGGCTCGACGCGTACGACTACACCGGCGACTCCCGCTACCTCGACGAGGCCGTCACGATCGCCAACTACGTGCAGCAGTACTGGGACCCCGGCACCTGCGGGGGTGGCGTGTGGTGGGACCGCGAGCGCACCTACAAGAACGCGGTGACGAACGGGCAGTACCTCTGGCTGACCACGGCGCTGCACCAACGCATCGCGGGCGACACCGTATGGCTCCAGCGCGCCAGGACAGCCGCCAACTGGTACCGGTCCAGCGGGATGATCAACTCCTCGGGGCTGGTGAACGACGGGCTCACCTCGGCCTGCGCCAACAACGGCGGCACCGTGTGGAGTTACAACCAGGGGCTGGCCATCGGCGGCTTCACCGAACTGTGGAAGGCGACCGGGGACGGCGCCCTGCTGGCCACCGCGCGGACCCTTGCCGACGCCGCGATCAGCAGCCCGGCGCTGACCCGGGACGGAGTCCTCACCGAGTCCTGCGACGTCGGCTCCGCGTCATGCGACGACAACCAGAAGCAGTTCAAGGGCATCTTCATGCGGAACTTCGCCGACCTCGCGAAGGCCACTGGTTCCAGTACCTACCAGAGTTATGTTCAGAAGCAGGCTGACACGCTGTGGGCGCACGACCGCAGCTCCCTCAACGCCCTCGGCGAACGCTGGGCCGGTGCCGGCCCCCAGCAGACCGACTGGCGTACCCAGGCCAGCGCCCTCGGAGCCCTCACCGCCGCCACGGGATGACGACCGGTGGGGGGCCGGGAAGGGACGGGGGGCGGGGGGGCTGAACGCCCGGTGCACTTCGAAATTGGTGGATGGTGCCGCGACACCGCAAAAGTTGGCGCGGATCGACTCGCGTGGCTCGTCGCTCAGTCGGGTGTTCAGTCGGGTGTCCCGGCCGAGTCGGCCGGTCCGGAGTCGTTGTCCAGGGCAGACCGTTCGACGTCGTCGCTGGTCGCCGGCCCAACCGGCCGGCGCCAGACATCGCCCGACGCTCCCGAGTCCCGTCTTGAGGCCGCTAGGAGACTCAGCCACCGCTCTTTCGGCGGAACGACCGCTGACTCGCGGCCGGGCCGTGCGCGCCGTGGACCTTCGACCTGTTGGTGTTCGCAGCGAGGTCAGCGGCGTCCGCCTGGACACCACGCTTGCGCGCCAGAGCCTCCCGGAACTTGCGCTTCAACTCGTCCTGGCCGTCGTCGTCGGGCGTGAGGGAAGGGCTCTCGCCGTCAACCGGCTCTTCGGCCGACGGAGACTCTGCAGGCATGGTGACCTCCTGGGACTGGGCAGTGGAAAGCACAGCTTGTCACGGCGGGCACCCCTCGAGGCACCCGCTCCTCCCATCGCCAACCGCCATAGCGGCTCGTTGACGCTGAACCTGGATGAGGACTCCCCGCCGCCGATCAGCGCACCGGACCCTCCACCTTCACCTGCCCCGACGGCCTGGTCGGCCCGTGCTCCGGCTGCCAGCGGACCACCCACAAATACGGCAAGGGCTGCCCGCCCTGCGCCAGGCCAGTGGTGCATGCCCCCCGCCCACGAGAACTGGGGCTCCACCGCCCGCTTCACCAGCACCCGCCCCGTCGCGCACTGCTTGCGCGACGCGGGCAGCGCACTCCTTGCGCGACACCGGCGGCCGATTTGTCGTATTCCGAGGCCGTCGATGTGAAGCGCCTCACTGCCTGGGTGCTTCAGATCGGGCATGCGCGATCATGACCGGATGGACGCTCGTTTCCTTGGCATCGCTGAGCTGGTCGAGGCCCCGTCCGTGGCGGTCGTAATCGACGTCATGCGTGCTTTCACGGTGGCTGCCTGGGCCTTTGGCCAGGGGGCGGAAAAGATCGTTCTTGCCGAGTCGCTGGACGAAGCCCTGGCTCTCAAGGCTCGCCACCCGGATTGGGTGGCGCTCAAAGACGGTCCGCCCGCGCCCGGGTTCGACACCGTCAACTCGCCGGGCCTGCTGAGGTCTGTCGACCTTGCAGGACGGACCGTTGTGCAGAAGACCACGGCAGGGACGGTCGGCGCTCTTGCGGTCAAGGAGGCGTCGCTGGTGCTGTGCGCCGGCTTCGTGGTGGCGGAGGCTACGGCTCGGCTCTTGCGGACACGCGAGTGCGAAAGGGTCACGTTCGTAGTCACCGGCGAAGATGGGCACGCCGAGGAAGATCTGGCGTGTGCTCAATACATCGCTCGGAGGGCCACTGAGGCTGGGACGGATGCAGTTGAGTTCCTCCGCCGCGCTGCCGGGTCGCGCGCCGCCGCCGAGCTGGCGGAGGGTGTGCGTCAAGGAGTCCATCCTGATGACGTCGCGCTCTGTCTTGAGCTCGACCGGTTCCCCTTTGCCATGGTGGCGACCTTGGAGGACTCGCTCATGGTCCTCCGTCCGCGCGCCATGCCCTCGCTGACCGACAAGGCTTCGATCTGATCGCTGGTGAGGTCCGACTCTCGCAAGCGGAACGGATCACCGCTCCTGCCTCTCGGCCCACCGCACGACGTAGGGGATCACCACGACGCGAGCAGGCCGCACATCAGCAGCGCGACCGCCCTTGGGGTCTGCCATCGGAGGACCGCGTTCTGCTGGTCACGACGTACTGGCGCACGAACTTGACGATGCGACAGCCGATCTCGGCATCGTCGGCTTGGCTTCTCTTGCTTCGGCAGGCCCTGCACGTGCCCGGAACTGTGGCTTCCATCATGGCGAATGTGATCTTGTCCTGGTGAGATCACCGGATGCTCGGTTTCCTCCTCCGTCTCCTGCCGTTCTGGGTCCGCGAGCCCCTGCTCATCGCGGTCGGGTCTGTTTTCGGCGTACGCATCATGTATCTCGCCGTCCGCGATCACGATCGGGTCGCGGCCGGTCTGGGCGTGGTGTTCCTCGCGTTCACCGCAATACGCGTCTACGTGGTGGTCCGGGCCCTGCGCGCACGCCGGAACCCGAGTCCGGCAGCCTCCGCGACCGGGGCGGCAGTCGTTGCTGCCGCCCGGCCCCAGCCACAGCCCCAGACCCAGGCCGGTACCGGGCCGCGTCCTGGCCCGAACACTCCGGAGAAGGAGCACAACGCATGGAGCCAGGCCGTCGCGGCCGTGGCCGTGTTCGGGGCACTCGCGGCCACGCTGTGGCTGGGCCCACGCTTCATGCCGTCCGAGGACAACGCCCCGCAGCCCGCCTCGTGTTCGGACGGGGCACACGAGGAGCTTCCGAAGGCCTACAAGGACACTCCCCGGCCTGTGACCGGTGAAGAGCTGTGCAAGGCGCTCAACCGGCCAGACCTGGCCAAGCTCCTCGGAACGCCTGGAGAGACCGTGACCACGGTTTCCGGCACCAACAACACCGCTCCTCTGACTGAGGGGAAGGTCGCCCAGCCGGAGGCCGAGATCACGTTGGACACGTACACCGTGAATGTCTCGGCCAGTTACAACGACCTGTCGACCGACCAGTACGTGAAGCTGATGAAGTTCGGGGACGAGACGGACATCAAGACGCTCAAGGTTCTCGGTCGGCCCGCGGTCCTCTCCTCGGATCACACCATGAAGCTCGAGATCAATCTCGGGAGTGGCGGATCCGGCGGACCGGTCGAACAAGGCCCCCTGGCCAGGACGCTGTCCGTGGCCCTGGACCGTAATGACCGAGGCGGCTACTGCGACTTCACCGTGTGGAGCACGTCCGGAGCCCTCCCGAACGACAGCGTTCTCCTCGACATCGCCGAGAAAGTTCTTCCGAGGATCCCCGAACGACGTGTCCGATGAGACGCACCGGGCAGCTGAAGGTCGTACTGGAGGGTCGGGTCGTCGGACAGGACGGGCAGGTCGACACGGGCTGACGGTTCCGCCCGGTAGGCGGTGCCGTCGTCGAAGGCCTCGGCCACGCCCAGAAGCACGGGCCGGTACCCGTCGAGGTCACCGAAGGCGCGCTGGGCGTCCAGGGCACCGTCCCACGTTTCCCCGCCGCCTCGGCCTCCGGGGCGGACACCAGCCACAGCCACGCCGGGGCGTCGGCGGCGGTGCGGGGCTTTGAACCGGCGGCGCCGTCAGCAGCATCAGCAGCCGGGTCCTGCCTGTGGCCAGCCGCAGGCGTCGACACAGGCGTGCCGCCGGACGGCCGCCCAACTCCACCGCGATCGACCGCCGCCACCCCGTCAGACCGGTACTCGACCGGCGGTGCCGATCGGTCAGGCCCGGCACCTGCTCGACAAACGTCTTTCGGGAACACCACTTCCGGTCACGGAAGTATCGGCACACCCGAAGCCGGACCACGACTCGTCGCGAGCCCAACGGCCTCTCGTCGAAGCCGCGTTGGTACGAACCGTGCACCCGTCTCGCCTGCTTGCGGCAGCCCGGACAGCGACCAGGCCCTCATGCGGAGACCCTCCATCACCAAGGCACCGGAGAGTCGCTGAACGCTCAGCTCGCCCAGCGATCCCACCTGAGACGGGCTTCGGCCCACAGCCGCGGGCCCGGCGCAGCGCCTGACTAGTAGGGTCCTGGCATGCCGTCTTCCACCGCCCCGAAGTCGGCCACGTCTCGGGGCGTGCTCTCGTCGCTGCCGCGACCGCGTACACGTCGCCAGCGGCTCGCCACGGCTCTCGGCGGCAGTCTCGCCGTGATCGCCGGTGTTACGTGGTTTCTGCTGGGCACCGGACCCCGACCCGGCGATCACGCCCCCATGGCCATATGCGCCATCGACGGCTTCACCCTGACCCTGCGCGCCGACTTGGACGCGGACGGGCACCTGGACGAGATCAACGAGGTCACCAGCTCAGTGGTCTTCCAGAGGGACGATCACCGGACCATTGTCAAAGTCGACGCTGCCCGCGGATCCTGGCAGAAGCTGCGAGGTTCGTGGAGGAAGGACATGAAGACGCGGGGAGCCTTCGGCGACTTCGACGGCGACGGTTATCTCGACCTGGCCGTCTTCTACAGCCAGCGCAACAATGGCGACGCACCGCAGCACAACATGGTGGTGCATGAGGTGCACTACGGGCCTCTCGCCCGCGACCTGAGCAGCGACCGGACCGGCACCATCCGCGTGGGGTCATCGTCGTTCGTGTACGAAGCACGGGCCATCGACGCCAACCACGACGGCCGCGCCGAGCTGGAGGTCTTCCAGTCGGTCGGGGACGGCGGCGTCTCCCGCCGCATCGGCCGGCAGGACAGGGGCGGCGTCTCTGTGAGCCGTGAGGAGACCGGCTTCTACGGGGAGTCGGACTTCCCCTCCCGCTACCCCGACGCCCTCCACTACGGCGCCTGCGAAGATCGCTAGTGCGCCGGTCCACGGACTCCCGTCATGGGGAGCTTCAGCGAGCAGACCGGCTTCGCGACTCGTCCTCGCCCGGCCGGGATTGCGACAGCCTGCACGCCGGAGAGTACGAGGTCGACTGCCCGCACTGCGGCGTCGACTTGTTCGTCGTGTGAGTGTCTTCACCCGGTTCACATGGCCCTCGGGCGCGCTGCCTCGGCCGAGGGCTCTTGCCAAACCTGATTCCACGGAATGCGGGTGTGGCACGCCATGTGGCTGCAGCGCATCGAGGCCAAGATCGCCTCTCCAGGAGCGGGAGGCCGAACAGGAACGTCAGGCCGGGCACGGCGACACGTCGCGATCCCGCCCGCAAACGATTGGCGATCGGTGCGGTGCCGGTAGGTTCGGAAGTCATGCGGATCACGAAGTACACCCACGCGTGCGTGCGGCTCGAACACGAGGGCCGCGTGCTGGTAATCGACCCCGGGACGTGGAGCGAGGCGGCGGCCCTGAACGGTGCGGACGCCGTGCTGGTGACCCATGAACACGCCGACCACGTCGACGTCCCGCGCCTGGCCGGGCTCGGCGTCCCGGTCCATGCCCCGGCCGATGCGAGCATCCCCCGGCTGGAGGTGACCGGGGTGTCCTCCGGCGAGACGTTCACCGCTGCCGGTTTCCGCGTGAGGGCGGTCGGCGGCCGTCACGCGTTCATCCACGGCGGCGAGCCGGACTGCGCGAACCTCGGCTACATCGTCGACGAGGCGGTCTACCATCCCGGCGACTCGCTGCACGTGCCCGAGCAACCGATCGAGACACTCCTGGTCCCGGCGCAGGGCTCGTGGTTGAAGACATCGGAGGCCATCGACTTCGTCAAGGCGATCGCGCCACAGCGGGCGTTCGCGATCCACGACGCCCAGATCAACGACCGCGGCCTCGCGAGCGTCAACGGCTGGCTCGCCCAGGAGACCGACCATTGTTACCGGTACCTGAGCCCCGGCGAATCGATCTGAGGCTGAGCACGGGGCGGAGCCCGCGCGTGACGCTGTCAGAGAGACGCCACCCAGGCCGCCGTTTCTTCGGGGTGCCGGAAGCAAAGCGTGTCGAGCGGGGCGAAGCTGGAGTCGAGGGTGCGTCGCTCGATTTCGTCGTGCCGGGTTCCGTGTTGCGACCAGGACCACCAGGCCGGGTGGTCCCGGCGCAGCCACTCTCGCCAGGTCTCCCGGTTGCCGCCGAAGATGACCTCGCGGGTGACGGTGCGCCGGATGGACCGGCGCAGGACCCGGGGCATGACCACGTGCCGGGGGTAGTCCAGCCAGATCACGGTGTCGGCCCGGGTCCACAGTAGATCGCGGACTTCCGGGTGGCCGAGCGAGTCGACGATCCAGCGAGGCCCGGCAGCGAGCCTCGACACGTCCTCGGCCAGCTTGTCGTTGACGGCCCAGCCGGGCCCGTTGAAGAACAGCGCGTCCATCTCGTGGTACGGCATGCCGAGGCGGCCGCTCACGGCTCGGGCGAGAGTGGACTTACCCGCTCCGGTGACGCCCACCACCAAGATCCGTTCCATCCGCGCACCGTACACCTGAGGTCGGCGACCTGCTGTTCCCGCCCCCGGCCGCGCAGGCCGGCCGACTGACGGCTTTTTTTGCCCCTGACCCGGCGTCTGATTCGGACACGGGCAGCACGGACCGCCGCCGGACGACGCCGGACGACGCCGATCGTCGAGTCCTCAGCCGTACTGGCCGAGGAGCGCTCGGAGGTGGTCCTCCGAGCGCTGGGCGAGAACGGCCGATGTCCGATCTTCCCTCCCGATTTCCCGCCAGGGCTCGTTGACCTTCTCCGCGTCCGGCGCAAAGGCCAGCGCGTCCGGCACACGCTAGTACAGGTGGTCGGCCAGGTCATGGCTGAGCGTTCCGCCGGCCGCGATGCAGTGGTCCGCTGGCCACATGCCGACGCTCACTCCGTGCAGCAGAGCAAGCGCGGTGGAACAGTGGGCCACGTCCAGGTCAGCGGGTCCCCAGCACGTCTCCACCCAGTCCACGACACCCGTGACCGCCAGGGCGGCTCCTTCTCCCGCGAAGAGCGCGTTCCCGGGGTGGAAGTCACGGTGCGGGAAGCATGGCCGGCAGGCCGGGGGCGGACGGCGAATCACCTCCACGGCGCGCTGCCATATTTCCGGCTGTTTCGAGCTCTCGGGAAGCGCCACCGCTCCGGACTGGTCCACGCCTGGTAGACACGCGGTCGCGCACCTTCTGGGGCTCCTGAGGCTCGTCCAGATCGGTTTCCGCCTGTGCAGGCGAGGCCGCGCAGGCGCCTTCGGCTGCGGCCTGTTCACGGGCGGAGCCGTCGGCTCGGCAGGTCCCGTACCCGCTCAGGCCCGCGGCCTCCCACCGGCTAGGGCAGCAGAGGACAGGCTCCGGTCCGGAAGAAAGGCCACTTCCCGGAAGCGGCCACGAGGCGCTGCCCTTGGAGCAACCCGTCCAGGTGTGACCGAGCACTTCACTTGGCCGGTTGAGCAGGTGGAAGACGGCGGCCGCCGCGGCGCCCGACCCGGTGTGGCAGCCGGCCCGCGATGTCGTCCCGACAGGACGGCTGTGCCGCGCGGCGTTGTCATCGCACGTCGACGTAGTCCGTGACCATGGGGCTCTTCAGATAGTGGGCTCCGGTGCTGCGTTTCAAGGCAACAGCCCAGGTGCCGTCCTGGGCGGCCTTGAGGACGATGTTGCGGATCCGGCCCTTGGAGTCGGTACCCAAATCGCTGACGTAGCGGTAGGCGGAAGCTCCACGGGGCCGGAAATACAGGTCGAGGCCTTCACCGGCGAGCGGCTTCCAGGTGGTGCCCGAGGAGTACTGAAGCGTGCCTGCGAGGTGGAGGAGGCCGTTCTTGCGGATCGGTTCGGGGGAGACATTGAACCCGGTGATCCGCGTGGCGTAGCGGCGGAGGTGGACGGGATCGGTGGTGCTGCCCGCCAGGTCGGCGTTGCCGTTGAAGCGGGCACGCCAGTAGGCGTCCTTCGGCGCGGTGAACGAGGTGCTGAACTCCTCGTCGAAATTGGCCTTGTTGTAGCGGAGCTTCACGGGGAGTGTGGATGCGGCCTTCCAGCCGGTCCTGCCGTCCTTGGAGTATTCGATGGTGACGGCCGGGTTCGTGGGCCAATGAGCGCGCCGGTCGCTGTAGTACATCCATCCCGAGACATGGAGCCGGGAGTCGTCGCCGAGCGTGGCCGTCATGTCGAGATGGGTCGTGTAGGCCACGTGGAGGCTGAAGGGCTGAACGGCGATCTGCTCGAACGGTGTTCCGCCGAGGAGGAGTTGGCCGGACGGAGCGGGACTGTCCGTGGGAACGCGCAGAGTGTAGAGCCCGTGATCGTCCGTGGTGGTCTGGGCGACCACGAATTCCGAAGTGCCGGTGGGGCTCTGGCCGAAGAGGGTGAGCGATGTGTGCGGTAGTGGCTGCCAGCCGTCGGCCGTCTGGACCTCCGCACGGCCGGTGACAGTACCGGTCGTTCCCTGGCGCAGGTTGAGGGCATGTGTGCTCGCCGTGAATCGGGTCGGTGCCTGCACGGCGGTCACGTGCTGCTCGGGCGTGTCCAGGATGATCGCCCCGGGGTACGCGCCGGAGGCGCCCGGCCACGCCTTGAGGTCGGCCGACGGCCAGGTGGGGACAAAAGAGACGGCGAAGCGCCCGTCGGCTCCGGTCTTCGCGTCGATCCTGCCGTACCGGGAGGTGATGTCCACCGGGAGATTGGCGGCCGGGACAGGAGCGTCGGGATTCCGAGGATCCTCGGCGAGCACGGTCCCGTCGGCGGTGACCTCCTGATGGAGGTAGTCCGGTCCGGTCGGAGCGACGGAGAAGTCCGGAATCGTGAGAATGGTCCGGTACTGCAGTGTCAGGGGTGACAGGGCGCCGGCGACCGTGGCACCGGAGGAGTCCTCCAGGTCGACGGTGATGCGGTACTCGCCGAGTTCCGCCAGATGGACCGGTGCCCGCCAGACTCCGGACCGGCCGTCCACGCCGGACTGCTGGGTGAAGTCCTCGGTGGATCCCGCCTCGGCTTCGCCGTCCTGGCGACCGACGGGGGTGAAATGCGCGGTGATGTGAGTGATCGGGTTGTCGGAGTGCGCGGTGACGAAAACCATCCCCGGGTAGGCGTACCAGGCGTCCGCGTTGTCCAGGGCAGGTCCACCACCCGGAGCGGCATCAGCCTGGGCCAGCGTGGAGCCGGTGAGCATCGAGGCGGCCAGCACCGTGGCGGTGGTGGCAGAAAGCAGGGCAATGCGTCGCACGATGGTGTTCCCCCCACAGGATCACATGGCTCCCAGCGCACGGCGCCTCCCGACAGGCAGCCCGACATCGCTGTTCACCCGATGCGGATCGCGACCGGGTGATCAAGGACTATAGCGGCCCTGTCCGACAGTCAGTTCTCCCTCCGCCGACGCCTGAACGCGAGTGCTGGACCTCATTCGCATCGCCGGACACCAAGTCAGGAACAGTCGACAGAACGCTCAGCCGGCCGGCCGCGGCGCCGCCACGTTTCCCCTACCCCTTGCCGAACTCCCCTGTTCGGCCGCACTTGTTCGCATTTTCGTCGGCGTGGCCGCTGTGAACCGGACACGCTCATGGGAAAACGAGAGCTCAGGGGCCTGCAGTTGGCCGGAAAGATCGGCCGGAATCGTAGCTGACAGCAGGATTCTAGATCGCGTTACGTGTCATGTCTCCGTCGATTCATGCACAGCCGTCACCGTCCAGACGGAGAGTCACCCCCACGATGGAGGAACCGTGACCGGTTCGATGAGCCGCCGTAGATTTTCCCTCCGCCCGCTCGCGGCACCGCGTACCGTGCTGCTCGGCATCCTGAGTCTGTCCTTGGCGTTCGGCGCCGCCGTGGCCGGAGGCGCCACCGCCTCCGCCGTCGACACGAACTCGCTGCAGGTGTCCGGCACCACCACGTCCGGAATCCACAACACCTACGACCCCAGCGCGTTCACCTATCTCGCGCAGGGCCTCGACACCGGTACCTCGATGATCGAGCTGGACGTCTGGGACGACTTCTTCACCCAGGAGTGGAAGGTCAGCCACGACAGCCTCACCAGCAACGGCAACAACTGCGTCAATGCCTCCTCGGCCGCCGATCTGTACACGGGCAGCGCCAACAAGGACCTGGAGAGCTGCCTGGACGACGTCCGGGTGTGGCTCGGCGCGCACCCCGGCCACGGGCCGCTGATCATCAAGCTGGAGATGAAGGCCGGCTTCCAGTCCAGCTTCGGGATGAGCCCGGCCAAGCTGGACCAGTCGATCACCGCACACCTGGGCAGCCTGGTCTACAAGCCGAACGACCTGCTGAACAAGCCCGGCGGTGGCCAGTACGCCACCCTGGACGACGCGGCCAAGGCCGGCAACTGGCCGACCCGGGCGCAGTTGGCGGGCAAAGTGCTGCTGGAGGTCATCCCCGGCACGGTCGAGGAGAACAACCCGACCGACACCCTGTGGACGGACAAGGAGTACGCGACCTACCTGCGCAACCTGCACACCGCGGGCACCACCGCGCAGGCGAACATCTTCCCCTCGGTGCACAACGCCGCGTCGGGTGACCCGCGCACCCGCTACTCCGACACGACGCTGCGGCCGTGGTTCGTGGCGTTCGACGGTGACGCGGCCACATACATCAACAGTGGCATCGACACGAGTTGGTACGACAGCAACCACTACCTGCTGTTCATGACGGACTCGCAGAATGTGTCGCCGGCTCTCGACGACGTCAGCCCGTCGTCGGCCGACGCGTCGGCACGGGTCGCGCTGCTGGCCAAGGCGCATGCCACGGTCGCGTCGAACGACTGGCGGGGCCTGCCGGACGTGCAGTCGCAGGTCCTGCCACGCGGCTGACCCACGACTGATCCACGGCTGATCCACAGCTGATCCACGGTCGCAGGCCGCGCGGCTGCGGGGATGGGGAACCTGAGCCAACCGGGCCAGTGGCCGGGGCAGTTGATCTTCCGCAGCGTCAGGCTGATCTCGGAGTCGGTCAGGGATGGGCAGGATCGGAGAACATGCGACGGCAGGCACGGACTTCCGCAGGGATCACTGGACTCGACACCCACATGATCTTGGAAGGCCGTGCCTGCTCCGCATCCGGGCCCACATCAGGACAACCCGCTCGACCCGCGACCACGCCGAAGCCCCGGCGTACTACACCTTAGAAGTAGTGCGGCATGAAGTGCTGATTGGGAGAGTTCTCGGTGCACGCGTACAGGGCGAGGTACTTCGGCTGGGTACCCATGGTGTCCACGCACAAGCCCGTGCTCTTTTGCACGATCTCCCAGGTTCCCGGCTCCTCATCCCAATAATGGAGACTGAAGACCTGGGAGGCTTGCCCCAAGCAGTCCCATTCATTGAGGTAGTTGCCGCTCTTGGCATCGGGGCCCCCGTACACGTCGATGCACTTGCCGCTACCGTTGTTGACCAAGTTGAATTCGAACTGGCCTCCACCCGGGGGCCTCCGCAGCGTCCACAGGGACCCTTGCGCATCATAGCTGTCCGTGATCACACGGGTGCCGTTTGCGCTGCTCCTCGCTTCGAATCCAATGAATTTGGCGTGGTCACTATCGCTGATCAGGTCGACCACGGAGCCGTTCGCAGCCAGCTGCGTACGGAAATAGATCGGATAGTGGTCGGAACTCCTGCCGCCGTTCCTCACTCCGCGATAGTTCGCCATGTCGCGAGACGAGATCATGTAGTCGAGCTCGCCACCGCTCTGCTGGGTCGACTCGCCGCTGTGGTAGACCCACGCATTCTGGGCGCGAGCCGCAGTGTGCATTCCCTGGTTCGGGTCCCGATTGAAGTCCCCGATGGCGGTCCACGCATAGCCGCCCGCCGCGCGCGCCTGGGTCGCGATATTGGCTACCAGTTGCTCCGCTTCGTTGCTCGCGCCCGTGGCGGCCGCGTGCAGGCTGTAGTAGATGTCGTTGTCGAAGCGCAGCCCCAGTGCCGGTCGCGCCCCGGCCCGACCGGGCGGAGCGACAAACACCTCGTGGGCCTGCGTGCGCGTGACCATGGCCAGATTGACCCGGCTGTCTCCCGTCGGGCTCATCCAGTACACGTACCGCGTCCCCCACCGGTAGGCACGCACGGTGTAGCCGCCACGGACGTAGGTGTTCAGCAAATTCATGCCGTACGGTGTCGGTTCCGGCCCCGCCTCCTGAACCGCGACGATGTCGTTCTCGTCGCTGATGGCCCTGACGTCGGCCCAACGGGCGCCCTGCGAATTGTAGGTCGCAATGCTGTAGCTATTGGGCACGTCGGCATGAGCGAGGGGAGCCGGCAGGCCGACCGAGAAACCGATGATCCCGATCAGTGCCGCCACTATGGCGGGCACTTTGCCTCGTGCGCGTAAGAATCGGACAGGCGACAAAATGAGACCTACTTCCGGTGGATGGCAGCACGGAGCCTTTTCCAACCTGGCTGTGAATGACAGGTGTTGGCGCGGCTGACAGTGAGCTTTCCCCACCCTCGCACCTCCGCCTGACGTTTTTCTCACGTCCCGCTGACGTCCCGTCATGGGCGGACCGCGATACCCGAATGGTGGGGACCGCCCGGGCCGGCGGAAGCGTCGATCAGTAGGCGATACCCCACCAGGAGTTCGGCCGCGCGGCCCGCGACGGAGAACCGTCGACGGCGGTTCTCGCGTACCGGCCCGAGGAACTCGGCGTGCAGCGATTCCGAACGGGCACCTACCCCGGCCCGGCGGCACTGGGCGGGCTGATCGACGCGGTGCGGGACCACCGGGGACGGTCACGGCGACTGGTCTGCGTGAGCGCACCGGTCTATCGCGGACGCCGCTGACGTCGATGCCGCACCTGCCGGAGGAGGCAGGGGCCGTGACGGCGGACAAGCGTGGCGATGTTCGGGCCGTGCCCGGGCACGGCGGGACACCTGCGTCCGCGAGGCGGCGCGGATCGCTTCCGCCGGTGTCGCGGCACGCGTTCGCCCTGGCGCTCGGTGAGCGTGACCGCGAAGGAGCGGACGTGCCGGGTGAGGGCGTCGAGTTCGGGACAGTGAACGCGGACGGTCTTGAGCTGGAGCTGTTGGGGCTCGGTCAGGGCTTACGGGCGGCTGAGGATGCATCCGGCTCCGACGAGGAGGCCTCGCCCTGGGAAACACCCTGAGGGTTACGGGCGATGCCTCTCGCAGCAGGGCTCGTGGCCGGATGCGCCGACCCGGAACATCCGGTGGCGAACCCGAGCCCGTGCCGCCCGGCGCGAAAATCGGAGCCGCTACGACAATGCCGGACTTCGGTCATGGTTGACCGCCAGGCGTCACCCCCGTCCCCACCAGGGCCGACAACTGCGGGGAATACGTAGCATGCAGGACGAGCGCCGCGCTGCCCACCACCGCCGCGTCCGTGCCGAGCGGGGACGCCTCGACCTCCACGACCCGGATGTGACGGGACAGCGGGCGGCTCTTCAGCGCGGCGGCGACGACCGCGACGTAGCGGGACTCGACGTGCTGGATGCCGTGGCCGCCGAGAATGATCAGGTCGACGTCGATGAAGTTCGCGATGTCGACCGCGACCGAGGCCACGTACTCCGCGGTCTCGTCGATGACCGCCGCGGCGACCGGGTCCCCCGCCGCCGCGGCCACCCGGATGGCGGCGTGGTCGATCGCATCGGGATCCTCGGCGAACGCCCGCGCCAGCGCGCTGTCCGGGTGCGATCCTGCCGCGAGTCTGCGGTGCACTTCGGCGACGATCGCCGTGGGGTTGACGAGCCGTTCCAGGCAGCCCCGGTTGCCGCAGTAGCACTCCGGACCGTCTGGCAGCACCGAGGAGTGGCCGAACTCGCCCGCGTTGCGTGAACCACCGCGGTACACCTGGTGGTTGAGGATGAGACCGCCGCCGATACCGGTGCCGAAGAAGAAGTAGGCGAAGTCCGCCACTCCCCTGCCGGCTCCCGACCAGCGCTCGCCGATCGCGGCGGCGGTGGCGTCGTTGTCGAGGGTCACCGGCAGGCCCGTCGTCTCGCTGAGCATGTGCTGGACCGGCACCCGGGTCCAGTTGGTGAGTTGCGGCGCGCCGACGATCACGCCGTGTTCGATGTCGATCGGCCCGGGAGTGGCGAGACCGATCCCCAGGACCTTGTCGCGGTCGACCCCCGTCTCGGCCAGCACGTCGGCGACCAGTTCGGCCATGTCCTTCACGACCTCGGCCGGATCGGTGACGCTGCGAGCCGGGCGCTTCTTGACGACCAGGGGCCGGCCGAGCAGGTCGACCACGGTGCAGCTCAGCTCCACCGGGTCGAAGTGGAGGCCGACGGCGCAGCCGGCGTCGGCGTTCACCCTCAGGGTGGTGCGAGGTTTACCTCCGGTCGCCCCCTTGCTCTCGCCGTCCTCCCGGATGATGCCCTCCTCGATGAGCCGGCGCACGATGCCCGAGACGGTCTGCGGGGTCAGACCGGTGTACTGGGCGATCTCGACACGGCTGATGCCGTCGGCGAGCTGGATCTGGTCCAGGACAACCGCCCGGTTGTATCGCCCGACCTTGGGAAGGTTCGTTCCTGACTGCCGCACGCACGGTCCTCTCTCGATGCCCCGACAACATATCTTCCCCTGCCCATTGACTTAGTAAAACAAATGGATTTAGTGTCCGGCCGCAGATGAAACATCCCGGACGCGAGGGCACGGACCTGTGCCACCGGAGGCAAGTTGATGTCCATGGAATGCCGCGGGCGGCTCGGCCCGAAGACGCCTCGGCGCGTTCCCGGCGGTGGGGAGCACCGCTCATGACCGCCACCGCCTCGACCCTGCTGGAGATGCGGTCGATCACCAAGACCTTCCCGGGCGTCACCGCGCTCGCCGACGTCGGCCTCGTCGTGAGGGAAGGCGAGATCCACGCGATCTGCGGCGAGAACGGCGCCGGCAAGTCCACGCTCATGAAGGTGCTCAGCGGCGTCCACCCGCACGGCAGCTACACCGGCGACATCGTCTACCGGGGTGAGCAGGTCCGGTTCCACGACATCCGGGCCAGCGAACAGGCCGGCATCGTGATCATCCACCAGGAGCTGGCCCTGGTACCGGGCATGTCGATCACCGAGAACCTCTTCCTCGGCAACGAGCCGCGCCGACGCGGCTCGATCGACTGGAAGACGGCCCAGCGACGGGCCCTGGAGCTGATGGAACAGGTCGGGCTCCGTGAGGACCCCGACACCCTGATCAAGGACATCGGCGTCGGCAAGCAGCAGCTCGTCGAGATCGCCAAGGCGTTCGCCAAGGACGTGAAGCTGCTGATCCTCGACGAGCCGACCGCGGCCCTGAACGAGGACGACTCCCAGCACCTGCTCAACCTGCTGCGTGACTTCCGCGAGCGGGGCATCACCTCGATCATCATTTCCCACAAGCTGAACGAGATCGAGGCGATCGCCGACACCATCACGATCCTGCGCGACGGCCGCACCATCGAGAGCCTCGACGTGCAGGCCGACGGCGTCAACGAGGACCGCATCGTGCGGGGCATGGTCGGCCGTGCGCTCGACAGCCGCTTCCCCGACCGCACGCCCGACATCGGCGAGGTCCTCTTCGAGGTCCGCGACTGGACGGTGCGGCACCCGAGTTCGGACGATCGGCTGGTGTGCAAGGGCTCGACGTTCCACGTCCGCCGCGGCGAGATCGTGGGCTTCGCGGGCCTCATGGGCGCCGGCCGCACCGAACTCGCGATGAGCATCTTCGGCCGCTCCTACGGCACCTGGCTGTCCGGGCGCACCTTCAAGGACGGCGAGGAGGTCCAGCTGAAGACGGTGGCGGACGCCATCCGCCACGGGCTGGCCTACGTCAGCGAGGACCGCAAGTCGATCGGCCTGAACCTGCTGGACGACATCAAGACCTCGATGGTGGCCGCCAAGCTGTCGAAGATCGCCCGGCGCAGCGTCATCGACCCGGTGCGCGAGCACCAGATCGCCGAGGAGTACCGCCAGAGCCTGAGGATCAAGACCCCCGGCGTCGACGAGGGTGTCGTCAAGCTCTCGGGCGGCAACCAGCAGAAGGTCGTCCTGGCGAAGTGGATGTTCACCGACCCCGACCTGCTGATCCTCGACGAGCCGACCCGCGGCATCGACGTGGGCGCCAAGTTCGAGATCTACGGGATCATCCAGCGGCTCGTCGCCCAGGGCAAGGGGGTCGTCGTCATCTCCTCCGAGCTGCCCGAGCTGATCGGCCTGTGCGACCGCATCTACACGGTGTTCGAGGGCACCATCACCGGCGACGTGGCGCGTGACGACGCCGACCCGGAACTCCTGATGAAGCAGATGACCGCTACCAAGAAGAGCCCGACTCCATGAGCCGTATAACAGACCTGCAGAAGAACCTCTTCGGAGGCACGACCTCCAACGCCCGCCAGTTCGGCATGATCTCCACCCTGGTGGCAATCGTCCTGCTGTTCCAGATCTGGACCGACGGACTGACGCTCACCTCCGGCAACCTCATCGCGGTCGTCAGCCAGTACTCGTACATCCTGATCCTGGCCATCGGGATGCTGATGGTGATCGTCGCCGGGCACATCGACCTGTCGGTCGGCTCCGTCGCCGCGTTCACCGGCATCGTCGTCGCCAAGACGATGCATGAGTACTCGCTCCCCTGGCCGCTCGGCATTCTGCTCGGCCTGCTCGTCGGCGCGGCGATCGGCGCGTGGCAGGGCTTCTGGGTCGCCTACATCGGCATACCGGCCTTCATCGTGACCCTCGCCGGAATGCTGCTGTTCCGCGGCGGCAACCAGTACATCGGCAACGCCGACACGGTTCCGGTGCCCGAGGGCTTCCGCCAGATCGGCGCCGGCTTCCTTCCCGAGGCGGGTCCGGACACCGGTTACAACAACCTGACGCTGCTGCTCGGGGTGGCCGCCTGCGCGGGCGTCGTGTGGCGTGAGTGGAAGGCGCGCCAGACCCGCCGTGAGATGAACGCCGACGTGGCGCCGCTGTGGGTCATGGGCATCCGGCTGGCCGTCATGCTCGTTGTCATCATCTTCGCCACGCTCCGCTTCGCGGGCGGCCGGATCGGCACCAGCGTGCCGATCTCCGGCATCATCCTGATCGTCCTGGTCCTCGCGTACTCGTACTACACGCGCAACACCATCGGCGGCCGGCACATCTACGCCGTCGGCGGCAACGCACGAGCGGCCGAACTGTCGGGCGTGAAGCTCAAGCGGGTCAACTTCTTCGTCATGATGAACATGTCGGTGCTGGCCGCGCTGGCAGGCATGATCTTCGTGGCACGGTCCGCGGCCTCCGGCCCCCAGGACGGTCTGAGCTGGGAACTGGACGCCATCGCGGCGGTGTTCATCGGCGGCGCGGCGGTCTCCGGCGGCCTCGGCACCGTCAGCGGCTCGATCGTCGGCGGTCTGGTGATGGCCCTGCTCAACAACGGCCTCCAGCTGGAGGGGGTCGGCTCGGACATGGTCCAGATCATCAAGGGACTCGTCCTGCTCCTCGCCGTCGCCTTCGACGTCTACAACAAGAGCCAGGGACGCTTCTCGCTCCTCGGGGCACTGACACGTCCGTTCCGGCGGGACGACGACCCGGCCACGCCGAAATCGCCGCCGTCCCCGTCCTCCGACGCCGACAAGACCAAGGTCGCGGGCTGACACCCGCAGCCCCCGGCGGCCGGACCCCTCCGGCCGCAATCGCTCCACCTCCCCCGACGACCGGGCATCCGGTCTCCTGACGACCGGGTGCCCGGTCCCCACCCCGGAACGACCGGTCATGGGCACACGGTCCGGCGGTGTCCCACCGCACCGCCACCGCCGCGCTCGACGACGCAGCACAACTCCGGCAACCAGCACCACACGAAGGGTTCGACTCCACCATGCGCTCACTCACCATCAGAAGCATCGCCGCCGTCGGCGCGGCTGCCCTGCTCACCCTGGGTACGGCCTGCTCCAACCACCGTGAGGGTTCCACCGCCAGCACCGACGGCAAGGGCTTCGCGAAGGACGCGCTGATCGGCGTCGCCCTGCCGGCCAAGACCTCGGAGAACTGGGTGCTCGCAGGAGACCTGTTCACCAACGGTCTGAAGGAGGCGGGCTTCAAGGGCGACGTCCAGTACGCGGGCGCCTCGACCACCGTCGCCGACCAGCAGGCGCAGATCTCCTCCATGGTCACCAAGGGCGCGAAGGTCATCGTGATCGGCGCGACCGACGCCTCGCAGCTCTCCACTCAGGTCTCGCAGGCCAAGCAGGCCGGCGCCACCGTCATCGCCTATGACCGTCTGATCACCAACACCAAGGACATCGACTACTACATCGCCTACGACAACTTCAAGGTCGGCCAGCTCCAGGGCCAGGCCCTCATCGACGGCATGAAGGCCAAGAAGCCCAAGGGCCCGTGGACGATCGAACTGTTCTCCGGCTCGCCGGACGACAACAACTCGAAGGTGTTCTTCGACGGAGCGATGCAGGTGCTCAAGCCTCTCATCGACAAGGGCGACATCGTTGTCGGCTCCAAGCAGACCGACATCAAGCAGACCGCGACCCAGGGCTGGAAGGCCGAGAACGCCCAACAGCGCATGGACTCGCTGCTGACCTCCGCCTACGGCGGCAAGAAGACCCTCGATGGTGTCCTGTCCCCGAACGACACCCTGGCCCGCGCGATCCTCACCTCGGTGAAGGGCGCCGGCAAGCCGATCCCGGTCGTCACCGGCCAGGACTCCGAGGTCGAGTCGGTCAAGTCGATCATGGCCGGTGAGCAGTACTCGACCATCAACAAGGACACCCGCAAGCTCGTCGCCGAGACCATCAACATGGTCAAGTCCCTGCAGAAGGGCAGCAAGCCGACCATCAACGACACCAAGTCGTACAACAACGGCTCCAAGGTCGTCCCGTCGTACCTCCTCCCGCCCGTCATCGTGACGAAGGAGAACGCGGCCCAGGCCTACGCCAACGACCCCAAGCTCTCGCCGCTCACGAAGTAGCACCGCAGGAAACACCGATCACCGCCGTCGCCCGTCCCGGGGTACCTCCGGGACGGGCGACGGCGGTTCGCGTTCCTCCTACTCGACAGTGATCTTGAAGGTACTGGTCGTGTTGCGGATGTCCTGGGCGTTGCCGCTCATCCGCAAGTTGCGGAAGGTGGCTTCGCCGACAGCCGGGCCCTGACCGGGTTCCGGCAACTCGTTGGCCCAGATGCCGAATCCCGACTTGGCGTCGAAGGCGTCGCCGCTCTTCTTGGAGTTGGTGATGGAGATGTCGGTGAAGATCGTGTCCTTCACCGGGAACTGGGGTTGGCCACCGGAGTAGTTGGTCTGGAACATGACGCCTCCGTAGGTGGAGTCGTCGATGTCGACGTCGTTCACCCTGATGCCCTGGAAGACCTTGGAGGCGGAGAACGCCCAGATGGCGGGGAAGACCTGCGAGCCCCAGAAGTGGCCGCCCGTTCTGTCCAGGGAGACGTTCTCGATCGTCGTGGGATCGGTCCCGAAGCCGTTCATCGGGTAGCCGAAGTCCAGCGAGGAGATCGTGATGCCGGAGTAGACCAGGGTGTCGGCGACACGGAGGTTGCGGAAGGTGTTGTTGTAGCCGCCGTAGACGGCGATCCCGGCCGCTCGCCAGGTGAGCGTCGATGTCAGGTTCTCGTAGAGGTTGTTCTTCTCGTCGGCGCCGCCGGCGTCGATCGCCGAGAAGAGGGCGAAGCTGTCGTCGCCCGTGGCACGCGCGTCGTTGTTGACGACATGGTTGTCCGTGGAGCCGTTCGTCATGTTGATGCCGTCGGCGAAGGTGTCCCGGATGCGGGCGTTCTTGAGGGTCATGTTGTCGGTGTTGGCGCCCCAGTAGAGGCACACCATGTGCTCGACCCAGATGTCGTCGATGGTGATGTTGGCGACGTTGGAGAAGTCGAACACCTTGCCCGGACCGTCGATCCGGGACGTGTAGTTGCCGAAGTAGGAGAAGCCGGTGAACGACGAGCCGTTGGCGGTGGCCTCGGCCCGGAAGCCGACGTCGGTGTTCTCCTGCGAGGCGGGGGCGTGGAAGCGGGTGAACCACGGCCCGGCTCCGACGACCTTGACCGCCTTGCCGTAGACCTGGAACTTGCTGGAGGTCTCGTAGTCACCGGCTGGCAGGTAGACGCCGACCAGCTTGCCCGTGGTGTCCATGCGGACCTTGTCGAGTGCGTTCTGCACGTCCTGGTGGGAGAAGCCCGCCGGGACCGTATAGGCAGCCGGGTCCGGGTTCGGGACCGCCGTCGCCTGCTCGGTGTTGACGAAGTCGATGGCGTAGGTGGAGGCGTTGGCCGCGTCCTTCTGGAGCCGGATCTTGGAGCCGGCCGGAACGGTCTTGCCGAGCTGCAGGTTCGCCTCGTCGTAGATGTGGCGAGGGGCACCGGAGCCGGGCGAGTTTCCGGGCGCGGTCTCGTTGCCGTAGAGCCAGGCGTACTTCGAGGTGAGGTCGATCGCCTTGAGGAACTGGCCGTCCACGTACACGTCGAGCGTCGTGTCGGTACCGTCCGGGATCGAGAAGCGGGTCACCAGGGTGTTGGTCGCGGCGCGGGTGGTCCATTCGACGTACTGGCCGGTCCCGTTGAGGGTCACCGCCTTGCGGCCGCTCGCCTCGCCGGCGATGTCGCCGACGGTCCGGTTCGGGCCGACGACCTTGGCGCCGGCGCCGAGGGTGCCGTCCTCGGCCTCGTACATGTCGTACGGCATGTCGGCGCCGCGGCCGACGAACAGGGCTTGCGTGGTGGTGTTGTTGGCCCGCTTGACCGGCAGTTCGTTGGTGTCGTCGGCGATGACCGTCTTGACGGTGTACTTGCCGTTGACGGCCGTCCACGAACCGAGGCCGACCGGTGCGGTCGTCTGGCCCGCGGCGATGGCACCGTCGTAGGAACCGCTGAGCGTCTTGACGGTAGCGCCCTTGGAGTCCTGGATCGTCAGCGTGACACCGTGGGCGCCGGAGGAGGCGGCCACCGTCCCCTGGTTCTTGATCGCGACGGCGAACTCGACCTCGTCGCCGGCCGACGCGCTGGAGGGGGTCCAGGAGACCGGTGCGGCCAGGAGGTCGGAGCTGGAGACGGGCTTGACGACGAGGGCGTCGGAGCGGGTGAAGGTGTTGTTCGCCTCGTTCTGCTCGATCACCTTGTTCGACGGGTCCACCTCGGCCCCGACCGGGTAACTGCCCGCGTCCCGGGCTCCGATGCTCGCGGTGACCGTCGTCGTCTCACCGGCCGCGAGCGCCGGGACGTCCGCCGTGGCGACCTTGGTCCCGCCGAGGGTGAAGTTGAGGTCGGTGGCCTTGGCCGCCTTGCTCCCGCTGTTGGTGACGGTCGCGGCGAGGCTGATGGCGTCCGACTCGACCGGGGCCGCGGGCGTGTTGGTGATGCCGGTGACCTTGAGGTCGGGGTTGGCCGCCGGGGAGCCGATCACCTGGAACTCGGCGACCTGCGCGCCCGGGGCGCCGGAGTTGGAAGTGAACTTGAGCTGGATGTCGGCGGCGGAGCCGGAGACCGGGATGGTCACGCTGTTGCCGCTGGACGGGTTGAACGTGTAGTCCTTCGCCGCGGTGAGGCTGGTGAAGGCCGTCGCGTCCTGGTCGCGGCCGAGCACCTGGACGTTCTGGGTCCGGGTCGCCCAGGCGGCGTCCGGGTTGAGTTTGACGACGACCTGGCTGAGGTCGGCGTTGGCACCCAGCTTGATGGTGAGGGTGGCCGGGTAGGCTCCGCCTCCGCTCTCCCAATAGGTGCCGATCTGGCCGTCGTTGGCGTTGGCCGCGACGTAGGTGAAGGTGTAGGAGGACGCCTCGACAGGCTTGCCCTGGGCGAGGTCGGATCCCGAACCGGAGCCGGTCCGGGTGACGCTGTTGCTCGCCGCCGACACGTTGCCCGCGGCGTCCTTCGCCTTCACGTAGTAGGTGACCGTGGCCGTCGCCGACGGGGTGTCGGTGTACGTCGTGACGTCACCCGCCACGGACTTGACGAGTTGGCCGTTGGCGTAGACGTCGTAGCCGGTGACCTTCACGTTGTCGGCGGACGCCTGCCAGGTGAGCTTCACGTCGCTGCCGGACTGCGTGTAGGCGAGGTTGCCGGGTGCCGTGGGGGCCTGGGTGTCCCCGCCCGATCCCTGGCGGGTGACGCTGTTGCTGTTGGAGGAGATGTTGCCCGCCGCGTCCTTCGCCCGTACGAAGTACGTGATGTCGGTGCCGGCCGGCTGCGTGTCGATGTAGGTCAGGACATTCCCGGCGACGCTCGCCCGCAGTTGGCCGTTGGCATAGATGTCGTACCCGGTGACGGCCGTGTCGTCGCTCGCCGCGTTCCAGGTCAACTTGATCTGCCCGGTGGCCGGTTCGGTCAAGGCCAGGTTGGACGGCGCGGTCGGTGCCTGGGTGTCGCCGGTGGCCGGTCCGTAGACTTCCAGCTCGGACAACTGCCCGGCGGGCCAGCCGGTGTTGGCGGTGAACAGCACCCGCACGTACCGCGTCGTGGTGGTGTCGAGGGCGATGGTCGCCGACTGGTCGTCGCCACTGTCGAAGGTGTACGCCTTCGAGGCCGTCAGGTCCGTGAAGTTCTGGTTGTCGGTCGAGCCCTGGACCTTCAGCGTCTGGCTGCGGCTCGGCCATCCCCCGGGCAGCCGCAGCGCCACCTGGTTCACCTTGACCGATGATCCGAGGTCGACCTGGAGCCACTGCGGGAAAGCGTTGTTCGTGCTCTCCCAGTAGGTGGCCCGGTTGCCGTCGCCGGCGTTGGCCGCGCCGTACACGTCGGCGTGCCCGCTCTCGGTGAAGGGCTTGCCCTGGGCGAGGTTGGGGGTCGAGGCGGCTGTCGTGAGGATCTGCATCTCGGCGAGCTGGGCGGTGGAGGCGACCGAGTTGCCGCTGAAGTCCGCCCGTACGTACCGGGCGAGGGTCGCGGGGAAGGAGACCTTCACCGTGTTCCCGTTGCCGGGGCCGAAGACGTACTGCGCCGACGACTTGAGTGTGGCGAAGCTCTTTCCGTCGGCGCTGCCCTGAAGCGCCAGCGACTGCGTGCGGGTCTGCCAGTGCTCGGGCAGTCGCAGCACGACCTGGCGGACGCGCTCGGTCCGCCCGAGGTCGGTCTGCACCCACTGGGCCGACTTCTTTCCGGCCTGCCAATAGGTGTCGGCGTCGCCGTCTGTGACATTGGCGGCCGTATGTGCGCCGCGGACGCTGCCGGCCTTGGTGGCGGCGTCCGCGGCGGCGTTGGGACCGCCGACGGCGTGGGCGCCGACGGCGGGCAGACCCAGAACCATGACGGCGGAGGCGAGCGCGGCGGTCACTGCGCGGCGTCTCCAGGATCTCGGCTTGTGTGGAGTCATACGAGGTTCACTCCCTGCGGAGGTTCGCGCGCCGGAGGGGGCGGCGAGGTCGGCTCGTTCCTGGGCAGAGCGGTGGCGCGGTACGACTGAATGGTCCGAACGGTTCGAACGGACTGGACGGCAAGAGCTGTCTGTACGGACATGTGCGATCCCCGAAAGGAGGATCACACGCAGGTTCTTGCATTGTTTCATCGCAATATTGCAGAGCGGTGCGAGTGCGTCTACGGCCAGGACGCCACAAGTTTCACCATCAACAGCCGAGTCTCAACGCCAAGGACATGGCGCACAAAGTCGGCAGACCGATGAACCGGTCCATGCGCGAGACCCGAAGGGCCAAGGCGAGTCAGCCGGGCACCCCCGGAGCGGCCCTTCTCCGGGGTCAATCTCCATATGCCGCCCACCGAGAGCCTCGCGTCGACCCTTCAGAAGCAGCTGTCGCCTGCGTCGGCGTCACCCGGCGTCAACGCCCGCACGCGCCGGTCCAGGCCTTGCGGCCCGAAATGCAAGCCAACGAAAGTTACGCAATTTTTTGCGCTTCCATGCGTCGCCGCAAAAGAGCCGGACCTCATACAGACCGTGTCGCATCCCATTGCGGAGCTGGCACTGGCCGGTCGCGATGACCGGCCGGATACATCACTCGCTCACCCCGCGCGAAGCCGCCTGCAACGGGCGCCGTCCGCATCGGCGGCTCTGAATCCGACGAATGTCCGGCGTGCTGACTACAACCCCGTACGAACTTGGGATGTCTTCTGAGTGGATGCAAGGGGGGTGTTGCACTGCCGTGCCTGTGCCACTCCCTGCCCCTATCCCAATCCCTGAACTGCGCCTCGCCGTCGGCCGGGGAGCCGACCGCGCACCTCCGGCGCCACGCGCGCAAGAAGCCGCGGCGGTACAGGACCTCGTAGAGCAATCCAGAAACGAAGGAGGATCTCTCCAGTGCGTCACATCAAAAGCGCGGCCCTGACGGCCGCCGCACTCCTCAGCCTCGGTGGCGGCACGATCGTTGCGGCCCCCGCGGCGCAGGCCGCCGTGCCCTTTCCGTCCATCGGCTGGCAGCAGCACAACTGCGACTACGACGGCAACGGGTTCGACGACGTACTGATCGGCGCCCCGGCCGCCACGGTGAGCGGCGCCAAGGCCGCCGGCTACGTCACCGTGCAGTACAGCTCGTCAAGTGGTCTCAGCACGACCAGGAAGAGCGTCCTTCAGCAGAACTCCTCCGGCGTCCCGGGCGCGGCCGAGGCCGGCGACGGCTTCGGCGGTGCCGTGGCCTCGGGTGACCTGGACAACGACGGTTACGACGACGCGATCGTCGGCATCCCCGGCGAGGACCTGGCCGGACTGTCCGACACGGGCGGCGCCACCGTCTTCTGGGGCTCGCCGACCGGGCTGCACGGCAGCGACAGCACCTGGCTGCAGGACCCCGACCAGCTGCGGGCCGGCTCGAACTTCGGTCTGGGCATCGAAGCGGCCCGGTACTTCGCCCCGGACCCGGCAGCCCCGGACGCCAACCTGCGCGACAGCATCGCCCTCCTGGAGAACGACACGCTGCTGTTCTTCACCGCCGCGCCGGAGGCGCCGGCCCGGCAACTGAAAGTGGTGGACACGGGAGTCCGGGCTCGGGACATGAGCCCGAAGGAGACGGGTTTCGCCTTCCGCAGTCTCAGCCACGGCAACTACAACGAGGACTCATGGGCTGACCTGGCCATCTCCGGTGTGACCACCGGCGACCAGCCGGGCATCGGCGCCACCCAGGTGCTGCACGGCGCGCCCAGCGTCGAGGAACTGGGGGACGGCGGCGCGTTCGAAGGCGGTCCCGCCGTCGTCTCCAGCGACTTCAACCACGACGGCCAGGACGACCTGGCCATCGGCGACACGGGCGTCGGCTCGCCCGTCGGTGGATCGGTCTCCGTCTACCTGGGCAAGGGCGACCTCTCCGGCCTCGACCCGACCCCGGCGCAGACGTGGACGCAGGACTCCCCCGGCGTCCCCGGCACAGCCGAGGCAGGCGACCGGTGGGGCTCTGAACTGTCATCCGGTGACACCGACGGCGACGGCCGCCCGGACCTCGCCATCGGCGCGCCCGGCGAGGACGTGGGTTCCGTGCCCGACGCGGGTGCGGTCTGGACGCTGCGCGGCGCACCGGGCGGGCTGACGGCGACCGGGGCACGCAGCTTCGACCAGAACTCCGCCGGCATTCCCGGCGCGGCGGAGGCCTCAGACCACTGGGGCGGCCAGGTGCGGCTGATCGACGCCGACAAGGACGGCCTGTTCGGCCTGCTGGCGGCGGCACCGGGTGAGAACACCGGCGACGGCATCGTATGGGTCATTCCCGCCTCGTCGTCGGGGTTGATCGCCAAGGGTTCGTGGACCTACGACGGGCCGAGGCTCGGGGCACCGGTGTCCCATGGGCGGTTCGGCACGGCGATCGACGAGTAGCGAAGCCGAGGAGGGCTGGGCGTTCAGTCTCCCTTGGGAGGCAGTGGTGCGCCCTTCTGCTCGCCGAGTACGGCGCTGTGTCCGCGGGGATCGGGCACGGCGCCACAGCCGCCAGCCCGCTCACGGAACTGAAGTCGACCCGCGGGCCCTTCACTCGCCTCGCACCTTCGCGGGCGGCTTGGGTCGGCTGTCTTTTAGGGAGCCTGCTGGGCAAGCGCCCGAACGCGACACCTCGGCGAGCGCGCGGGCCGACGGCCGTTCATGGGGCGAAGGCCGTGACCGGCATGTCGCCCCGCGGGAGAGCCCAGCCTCGGCCTTGTGTCAGGCAGGAGCCAGACGTGGATCCTCCGGGAAAGCGAGAGGGCCCGGATCGAATGGATCCGGGCCCTCTTCAACAGTAGCGGGGACAGGATTTGAACCTGCGACCTCTGGGTTATGAGCCCAGCGAGCTACCGAGCTGCTCCACCCCGCGTCGTTGTCCCCACCGTACGCCATCAGAGCAGGTACCAAACACCACCGTCCGCCGCAGAGCCTCTGCGGCGAAGCCGACCTTGGTGGCGTACTCGTACCGGCCCCGCTGTGAACCGAGGTCTCGATTGTGTCCTGCCACGCGTCGTAGAGGTTCCGGTGGTCGCCGGCAGCGTCGCCATCTGCCCCCCTCGCCTACAGCCTCATGCTGGTCGCCGTCATGCCGGCCCTCAACGGCGCCGGGGTGGCGCTTGGAAGGTATACGTGGTGTCCCCCGATCAGAGGGCGGTTCTGCGGCGTCTGCCGTGTTCTGTGCGGCCGTTCGGATGACTGGTTGGTGAGGCGTGCGGGCTGAAGCCGGGTGCTGGCCTAGCCTGTCGCGCGTCCGGGCTTTCCCCTGCTCTGTCCGGATTTCCCGTACTGGTCCGGAAGGAGTGTGAGGGTGGGGCTTTCGTCCGGCATCCGTGGCCTCCAACGGATTCTGCTCGCTCTGTGCCTGTCGGCAGCTCTGCTGGCCGGCTGCAGTTCCGGAGGTGGCGGGCCGGTGACGCTCAACTGGTACAACTTTCCCGATGATTCCGGTGCGTTGGCCAGTGCGGCCGGCGCCTGCTCCAAGCAGTCCGGTGGGCGCTACCGGATCAGTTACAACAAACTGCCCCGTACCGCGGACGGGCAGCGCCAGCAACTGGTGCGTCGACTGGCCGCCAAGGACAACACCGTCGACATCATCGGGCTGGACGTCACCTGGCCCGCCGAGTTCGCGGAAGCCAAATGGATCCTGCCGTGGACCGGAAGCAACCGCACCGCGGCCATCCGGGACACCCTGGAGGTCCCCCTGCGGACGGCCACATGGAAGGGCCGGTTGTACGCCGTCCCGTACAACACGAACACCCAACTGCTCTGGTATCGCAAGGACCTGGTCCCCACGCCGCCCACGACCTGGGCCGAGATGATCCAGATGGCCGGCCGTCTGGCGAAGCAGGGCAAGCCGCACTACGTGGAGATCCAGGGCGCACAGTACGAAGGACTCACGGTCTGGTTCAACACGCTGGTGGAGAGCGCCGGCGGCTCCATCCTGAACGCGACCGCCACGGCTCCCAAGTTGGGCCCACCCGCCGTGCGCGCGGCCTCCATCATGAAGGCCCTGGCCACCTCGGCCGCAGCCGATCCGTCCCTGTCCAATCAGATGGAGGACCAGAACCGGCTGGCCATGGAGTCCGGCAGCGCGGCCTTCGAGATCAACTACCCCTTCGTGTATCCCTCGATGAAGGCCAACAACCCCTCGCTCTTCAAGCAGTTCCGATGGGCGCCCTACCCGGGGGTCGAAAGGGGTCGGCCGGCCAAGCCCACCATCGGCGGCATCGACCTGGCCATCGGCGCCTACTCCCGTCACTCCGGGTTCGCCTTCGAGGCGGCTCTGTGCCTGCGGAACCGGCAGAACCAGTTGACCGCGGCGCTCAAGGGCGGGCTCCCACCCACGCTCCGCTCGCTCTACTCGTCCCCCTCGCTGGTCAAGAACTACCCCTTCGCCTCCACCGTTCTGACGGCCCTGGAGAACGCCAGCATCCGGCCCAAGACCCCCGCCTACCAGAACGTGTCCATCGCGATCTCGCACACCCTGTCGCCGCCGAACGGGATCCAACCGAGACCGGACGTGCAGAAGATCAGTGGCCAGATCAAGGACGCCCTCGCCTCGAAGGGGCTGATCCCGTGACCCAGTCGGCTCCGACCGCCCCTCAGGACGCACCGGCGCCCAAAAACGACCCCGCTCTGTCCGAAGGGGCCCGGCAGGAGCGCCGATTGGGCTGGCTGTTGTGCGCACCCGCCGTGATCGTCATGCTCGCCGTCACCGCCTACCCGATCGTCTACGCGATCTACCTCTCACTCCAGCGATACGACCTGCGCTTTCCACAACAAGCGCGGTTCGTCGGCTTCAGCAACTACGGCGCCGTGCTGTCCTCCGAGTTCTGGTGGCAGGCTCTGTGGGTGACGGTGCTCATCACCGTGGTCTCCGTGGTCGTGGAACTCGTCCTCGGATTCGCCCTGGCGCTGGTGATGCACCGCACCATCTTCGGCCGCGGGACGGTTCGTACCGCCATCCTGATCCCGTACGGCATCGTCACCGTGGTCGCCGCCTATTCCTGGCAGTACGCCTGGACCCCGGAAACCGGCTACCTGGCCGATCTCCTGCCCTCCGGCAGCGCTCCCCTGACCGAGCAGTGGCCGGCCATCGGCCTGATCATCCTGGCCGAGGTGTGGAAGACCACACCCTTCATGGCCCTGCTGCTGCTCGCCGGCCTCGCCCTGGTGCCGGAGGAGACGCTGCGCGCGGCCCAGGTGGACGGCGCCGGAGCCTGGCAGCGCTTCTTCCTGGTGACCGTACCCCTGATGAAGCCGGCCATCCTGGTCGCCCTGCTCTTCCGCACCCTGGACGCCTTCCGGATCTTCGACAACATCTACATCCTCACGTCCGGCGCGCACAACACCGGCTCGGTGTCCATCCTGGGCTACGACAACCTCTTCACCGCGCTCAACCTCGGCATCGGCTCGGCCATCTCCGTACTCATCTTCCTGTGCGTGGGATTGATCGCCTTCGCCTTCATCAAACTCTTCGGGGCAGCCGCCCCCGGCTCTCAGGAAGGGGGACGCTGATGTCCGCCGCCGGACGACGCCGGATGTCGGGGTGGGCCGTGGTCAACATCCTCGTGATCGCCTACGCGCTGTTCCCGGTCTGGTGGATCGTCGCTCTGTCCTTCAAGGACCCCAGCACCCTCACCGACGGCAGTTTCATCCCGACCAAGTGGACGTGGGAGAACTACCGCGGGATCTTCCAGACCTCCGAGTTCACCCGCTCGCTGATCAATTCCATCGGCATCGCCCTGATCTCCACGGTGATCGCGGTCGTGCTGGGCACCATGGCCGCCTATGCCGTCGCCCGGCTCCGTTTCCCCGGCAAGACCCTGCTGATCGGCATGTCGCTGTTGATCGCCATGTTCCCGCCCATCTCGCTGGTCTCGCCGTTGTTCAACATCGAGCGGATCATCGGCATTTTCGACACCTGGACCGGTCTGATCATCCCGTACATGACCTTCTCCCTGCCGCTTGCCATCTACACCCTGTCGGCCTTCTTCCGGGAAATCCCCTGGGACTTGGAGAAGGCGGCCAAGGTGGACGGTGCCACCCCGGCGCAGGCGTTCCGGCTGGTGATCGCTCCGCTCGCGGCGCCGGGAGTGTTCACCACGGCGATCCTGGTGTTCATCTTCTGCTGGAACGACTTCCTCTTCGCGATCTCACTGACCTCGACCTCGGCGGCCCGGACCGTGCCGGCGGCCATCGCCTTCTTCACCGGGAGCAGTCAGTTCGCCCAGCCCACCGGTTCGATCGCCGCCGCCGCCGTGGTGATCACCATCCCCATCATCATCTTCGTGCTGCTCTTCCAGCGGCGCATCGTGGCCGGGCTCACCTCCGGAGCCGTCAAGGGCTGACCGGCGGCAGCCGTTCGTCAGGACAAGAAGGACCGACCGTGGCAGAGATCGTTCTCGAAGGCATCACCAAGCGCTACCCCGATGGTGCGTTGGCGGTGAATGACGTCAACCTCAGTGTCGGGGACGGCGAGTTCGTCATCCTCGTCGGTCCCTCCGGCTGCGGTAAGTCCACCACCCTCAACATGATCGCCGGGCTGGAGGACATCACCGAGGGCACCCTCCTGATCGACGGACAGGTCGTCAACGACAAGACCCCGAAGGACCGCGACATCGCCATGGTCTTCCAGAGCTACGCCCTCTACCCGCACATGAGCGTGCGCGACAACATGGGTTTCGCGCTCCGGCTGGCCAAAGTGGACAAGGCGACCATCCGCGAGAAGGTCGAAGAGGCCGCCCGCATCCTCGACCTGACGGAGCATCTGGACCGCAAGCCCGCCAACCTCTCCGGGGGTCAACGCCAACGGGTGGCGATGGGTCGGGCCATCGTGCGCAACCCGAAGGCGTTCTTGATGGACGAGCCGCTTTCCAACCTGGACGCGAAGCTCCGCGTCCAGATGCGCACCCAGATCTCGCGCCTGCAACAACGCCTGGGCAGCACCACGGTCTACGTCACCCACGACCAGACCGAAGCCATGACACTGGGCGACCGGGTGGTGGTGATGCGCGGCGGAGTGGTACAGCAGATCGGGACCCCGCAACGCCTCTATGAGCAGCCCAAGAACCTCTTCGTCGCCGGGTTCATCGGTTCGCCCGCAATGAACTTCCTGCACGCCACCGCCGAGGAGCACCGCCTGCGCACTTCGGTGGGCGACCTCGACCTCAGCGACCGACTGCGCCGCACCCTCGAACGGCACAACGCCCCCAGGGACCTGATCGTGGGGCTGCGCCCGGAGGCCTTCGAGGACGCCGCCCTGGTGGACCAGGGCAGGGCCGGATCGGGTACGACCTTCAGCGTGGACATCGACGTGGTCGAGTCCTTGGGATCCGATGTCTACGCCTACTTCACCGAGGACGAGTGGCAGCCCACCGCCACCTCCGAACTCGCCGAGCTCGCGGCCGACTCGGGAATGACCGACACCGGCGCGGGCGGGCACCAGATCGTCACCCGCCTCAACGCCTCCACGCGGGTGCGCGAGGGCAGCCGGGCCGAACTCTGGGTGGACACCGCCAAGATGCACGTCTTCGACCCGTCCTCCGGGGCCAACCTGACACTGTCCGACGAGCCCGCCGACTGACAGGGTGTGCAGCGGGCAGATCCGGCCGACGCTCGCGGTGGCAGGCACGGTGCGCGGGACGACGGGTCGGGGGTCTGTAGCGCGGGCCCGGTCGGCGGCGTGCCGTCCAGCCCGGCCCCCAGGAGCCGCTGGACGGTGGTGGCGGCCGGGATCGAGGCGAGCAGACCTCAGTGACCGCCCCGCCCATGGTCCGCATCGAGGGGTCGACGGGCTCACGCCCCGTACCCGCGTTTCGCCGGGTGAGCTCCGCTATTTTCGAACCCGGTAGACCTTGATGTCCTTGTTGACGAAGAGGTGGACGTAGCCGCACCGCCAGCAAATAAGGCCTGTCGCGTTCTCGTCGGCCCATGCCAACGTGAAGAACTCCATGCCGGCGCTGTTCAGCAGGACATCCCGCACCCGGAACAGGTCCCCCTCGCAGATCTGGCAAGTGATCCAGATCTCACCCAGCGCCGCACGTACCGGCTTCGCCATCTCGCGGACGCCCCCGTCGTTGCCATATGGACGGAGCGAGACTACCGGGCAGTACGAACCGCTCGCCGCCCGCTGGAGCACGTAGTGGCCCGTGTCGGGATCACTGGCAGGTGATCGACGGGATTCCGCACCGGGTGCACGTGCGGAACAGGTCGGTGCAGGCCGCCCGCGACGCGATCGCCGCGGACACCGATCCCTCCTCTGGCCCTGCTCGTCGAACCCGACCGGCAGTATGTCCCTGGTGGTGATTACGCAACTGGCCCGGGCGCACCTGGATTCGTGGACGGTGGCGTGGCTCCGAGAGCCGCGAGCAGCCGGTCCACGGCCTCGTCCAGCGTGGAGCGGGGACAGCCCAGGTTCACCCGCATGTAGCCGTGGCCCTCGATCCCGAACTTCTGTCCCTTGTCCAGCCACAGCCGTGCCCTGGTGAGCATGAACTTGTCCAGCGACTCGGCGTCCATCCCCAGTCCCCGGCAGTCCATCCACGCCAGATACAGCGAGTCGGCCGGCAGGACCCGCACCTTGGAGGTGGCGGAATTGACCGCCTGCGCGAAGTGCGCGTGATTGCCACGCAGGTACGTGAGCAACTCCTCCAGCCAGGGCTCACCGTGCACATAGGCCGCCTCGGCCGCGACCATGCCCAACCCGTTGACCAGCGGGAACACGTTGCGCTCGTACTGGCGGGCCAGTTCCGCCCGCAGCCTGGGATCAGGTACGAAGACGTTGGCGCTCTGCAGGCCGGCAAGGTTGAACGTCTTGCTGGGAGATGTGCAGGTGATGCTGTTCCGTGCGAACTCCTCGCCGAGCGAGGCGAAAGGGATGTGCTTGCGGTCCGCGTTGATGATGAGGTCCTCGTGAATCTCATCGGAGACGACCAGGACATCATGCCGGGCGCAGATCTCGCCCATGGTCCGCAGTTCGTCCTCCGACCACACGGTTCCAGTGGGGTTGTGAGGGTGGCTGAGGATGAACAGCTTGGTGTCGGGGCGGATCGCGGACTCGAACGTCGAAGCGTCGAACCGGTAGCCGTCGTCGGTCCGCTGCAGCGGCGCGAACGCGAGGTGACGGCCGTTCAGCAGGACGTCGTCGTGGAAGTGGACGTAGACCGGAGGCTGGATGAGCACCGAGTCGCCCGGCGCGGAGAACGCCTGCACAACCGTCTTGAGCGTGGTGATGATGCCGGCGGTCTGCATCACCCACTCCCGGGGGACCTCCCATCCGAATCGCTTGGCCTGCCAGCCGGTCACGGCGTCGAGGTAGCTGTCGGTCGCGCCGCCTGGATACCCGAAGACGCCGTAGTCCACAGCCTGGTGGAGCGCGTCGATCACGGCCTGGGGGGCCTTGAAGTCGGTGTCGGCGACCCACATCGGCAGCGGGTCGGCCGCAGCCTCGTCGGCCGTCAGGAACTGATGTGCACTGGCCCACTTCATGGAGTTGCTGTTCCTGCGGTCGACGACGGCATCGAAGACCGATCCGGTCTCGGCCGCGGGGGTGCTCTGCCGTGTCCGGTTCTGCGGGGTGGTATCAGGTGCCATGACTGGATGCTAGAAGCGTGGGTCCATCACGGTGAGCGGTGGGACCGGTCGCGGTCGTCCGGCCGGCGCCTGTGAGGCCGGGATGAGGTTGCGCCTGCCAGGCTGTGGGTGCTGGTAGGGCCGTGACGGGGCGGGTCACGGCGATCAGCCGGTCACGGTGGTGAAGCGGCGGTTCCGGCGTGTCGCAAGACCTGCGGAGGCCGTGGCCGTCGGCAGGCGCACCCCCGAGGTGGGCCGGCCGACGGCGGCCACTACACCACGTGGAGGGTGTACTGACCGGAGGTGTGCGCGGTGAATCGCCAGCCGCCGGGCTGTTGCGCCAGCCTGATGCCGCTGAGACCGCTCCCGGTGGCCTGCGGGCGGCCGGGGCCGGGGACCCACACGTCCAGGGTGCCCGCCCCGGAGCCCGACAGCCGCAGGTCCCGCGTGGTGACGGAGGAGCGCAGGGATTTCAGGCGACCGGGGGCGCTCCGCGGGTACGCCTGGGACAGCGCCGTGGTCTCGAAGGCCGGGCTCGGCAGCGGCTTGCCGTCGGGGCAGGTGTACAACACGACGCCGCCGCCCGAGGTGGTGGCCGCGGGGTCGTTCTGCGGGTCACCGCAGGCCTTCTTCCACACCCAGATCGCCGAACCCAGCAGGTCGGTGTTCTGCCGTTCCAGGAAACGGTCGAACCGGGAGCGGAAGTCGTCGGGGTCCCCGAACCATCCCCACTCGCCCGACCACAGCGGTGCCCCGTACGCCCGGGCGGTGCGCTCGGCGGTGGTGTAGCCCTGCTCGATCGAGGTCAGGGTGACGCCCAGGCCCTGGTCCATGGTGATCGACTCGCTGTACAGGTGGGGCGAGAAGACGAGCAGTGGGTCATCGGCGAACCCGACCGGTGGGGTGGTGTCGAAGCCGAGCCCCGACCAGAGGATCGAGGGCTCGAAGAACACCAGGTGGTGGAAGCCGCCGGAAGCCCGCGACTCCGCTGCCCGGATCGAGGTGATCGCCTGCTGGTAGAGGCGTCCGAGCAGGAGGGACGAGGTGACCCCGGGGGCGTCGCCCGGGCCGGGCTCGTTGAGGAGGTCGTAGCCGGCGACGGCAGGATTGTCCGCGAAGTCCGCGGCGAGGCGGCCCCAGGCGTGGGCCAGTTCGGTGCCGATGCCGTCGGTGTCGTCGTAGAGGTTGGTGAACGCCTGCTGCACATTGGGCGAGAGGTCGCGGCCGAGGAAGCCGCAGGCCCGGGCGCCGTCGGTGAGCGTCGCCCAGTCCGGGGCGCCGTCGTTGCCGAACTCGGGTGTCGCCCCGGGGCGGCAGTGCGTCCCCGGCGTCGCGCTGACGAACTTGGAGAAGGTGTCCTGGTGCATGTCTAGGACGGTGTGGATCCCGTGCGCGGCGGCCTGGTCGACCGCGGTGCGCACCCTCGCCAGATACGCCTCGTCGAAGACGCCTCGCTTCGGCTCCAGGGCCGACCACGACAGGGCCAGCCGCTGGACGTCGAATCCGTACCGGGCCATCAGAGCGTAGTCGGAGTCCTCCAGCGGCCACACCGTGCGCTTGGCCGGGTCGGGCTGCCCGTAGTCGATGAGCTGGTTGACGTTCACACCGCGGAGCAGCGCCTGGCGCCCCGCGCTGTCGCCGATCACCGGAGGCTGTCCGTTCCGGCGCAGCACGGTCAGCGGCAGCAGACCGTTCCGGTCGCGGCCCGCGGCCTGCCGCGGCTCATCGCCGGAGGCCGCCGCCGTTCCCGTCGTTCCCGGTGCCAGGGTGCCGGCGGCGAGCGCCAGGACGGCGGCCACCGCGACGGGCGCCCAGCGGACGGCACGGGCGACGCCCCTTCGTTCGACCGGGGCCGTCCGCCGTGTCCGCGCCCGTACGACGGCCCAGGGCAGGGCCACGAGACATGTGCACACGCCCGCGGTCACGCCCTCCGCTGCCCGCACCAGAACGGACGCGACCGGGAAGAGAGCCCCGCCGAAACCGTCCAGGCACCCGTCCAGCACCCACAGCAGCGAGAAGCCGAGGGCTCCGGCCGCGGTGAGCGTCGCCGCGAGCGACCACAACGTCACCCCGGCGCGGGCGCTGGTCAGGCCCGGTGACACCACTCGACGCCAGAGCAGGACGCCTGCGAACGCCGCCGCGCCCCCGGCGACGAGTGCGGCGATGCCGGGGCCGGGCGTGGGGCCGGCGGCCCAGGCGAACACGCCGGTACCCGCCTGGAGCGCCACGGCGGCACCGGCCGGCAGCCACGCGAACCCGGCGACCCGGTCGACGCCGGCGCCCGAATCCCCCGCGGCGCGCTCGCCGCGGAGGCGCCGCACGCCGATCCAGTACGCCGATGCCGCCAAGCCCGCGACCAGCGGCCCGAACACGGCGTACTTCGCGCCGGTCAGACCGCACTCGGCGAGCAGCGACCCGGTCGTCGGGAGCAGGTGCAGGCCGCCCGGGCCGGCGATCGCCAGCAGCAGCACGCTGTAGGCCAGCTTGGCCAGGAACGCCACCAGGATCAGACTCGACCAGACGGCGCCGAAGACCCATCGCGCCCTCGCCACGGGGGCCGCGGCGTGCACCAACCGGTGGACGGCCACCGCGCTGCCACCTGTCAGCAGGGGCAGGAACACCACCGTGGCCCAGGCAGGGCTTGTAGCGTTGCCGGGTACGAAACCCGCGTCCAGCCAGTTCTCCGGAGCGAACAGTCCGGTCCCGTCGGCATAGCCGAGGGCAGCGCAGAGAACCGCGAGTACGACCGCGGTGGTGAGGGACGCTGTGCGGGCCAGCCTACGGCCGCTGCGCTGATCATCGGCAAGGAGCATGGATGCAGAAGATAGGGCAGTCCTAAGGTCGCGCATAAGGTCTGTGAGCAGGAATTTCTCCGGCCCCGCGACGCCCGGGCAGGTCCGGGCGGCACGGTGGCCCCGGGCTGCTCGACCGGTGCCTTCCGCCGGAGCGGGTGCGGAGATCCGAACTCGCTCCCCCGGCTCGGGAGTTACCGGACCTGGCGGTCCTCTTCCGGGGAGCCGTTGCCCCGCAGGCGGACCGCGCGCCCTCCATACGACCGTCGGATCACCGGGACGGCTCCCCCGCCGGTCACCGAAGCCGGCCGGGCCGGCCTCGGTGACCGCCCCTACGCGAGCGCCACGCGGTTGAGTGCGGAATCGACCGCCTGAACAGGCACCGGGCCGTAGCAACGCGATACGGGAAATTGGCCGTCCGCTACGAGGCGACCGTCCTGGTCACAGTCATCAACGAGTGGCGGTGACCAGCATCTTCCCGGCGGACCTCAATCCTTGATGTCGAGCGCCGTTCCATACATCCGGTCCACCTTCAACCGGATGACCACGCGGCGTTCAGTGACCAGTTGCCTCAGGAACGCGTCTTCGTCTTCTGGCTCCGCGCCCTTCGGGATCATTCCGAGTAGTTCCCGCCCAACTGCGTCACCGGGAATCGTCGTCACCTCGGAGACCCCGGCCTTGCCCTCGGCGACTGCGAACGACCACACGTCGTCGCCCTGCACATGCAGCGCCGCATGTGGGTCGCGCCGCAGGTGCTTGACCTTGACGCGGTCGGCTGTCGTCGAGAACCGCACGATGCGGTCATCGGCATCCCAGCTGTAGAGCATGGTGGTCAGGTGGGGATGGCCGGTGCGCTTGACAGTGGCGAGGGTACCGAACTGCTGCTTGCCGAGCAGCTTGGAGAGGGCTTCGTCGGACAGTGGGCGAGGAGCGGGACCTTGACTCATGACCTGATCAACGTCCGTGGCCGCACGAGTATTTCTGGCGTTCCATCAGGCCAACCACTCGCTATCGCAACAGACCCTGGTAGTCGCGGTTGGGGCCTTCGCGGAACCCGCGAACCTCCGCATACACGGTCGCTGTCGAGCCCGACGGACGACGCCCGCACAAGACGCTCGGCTGGGAATCCCAGCCGAGCGCATGCGCAAACTGCTCGCGGCTCGATCAACGCGAACGCGTGTGGCGACGGCCCCTCGAATCCGCCCGGAGGCGAAGGCACCTTCCGGTCCTCCGACTCAATCGGCGGGTCGGCGCGATGGGCCGGAGCCCGAGGTCACGCGCCGCTCGCGGTCACATCCGCGGAGTAGACCAGCGCGACACGGTGGTTGTACTGGATGGTGTACATCTGCTTGGCGCCGACGACGACCGCCCCGGACGTGAAGTAGTCGTCGGTGTTGGCCGGCGGCCGGGTGGCGACGTACGCCTGACCGGTGGGGACGGTGTAGTAGCTGATGGGCGCCTGCGTCGAGGGGGACAGCCCGGCAGGGTACTCCGCTCGGTCGGGGTAGCTGGAGCCGTATACGGCCACCGGCGTGGCGGCCGCGGCGGAGACCAGCGTCACGCCGTACGCGGGAGTGGTGTTGACGCCGCCGGGGTTGTAGAACCAGACCTTCGCGCCGCTGTACCAGATGGCGGTCCAGTCACCGTCGACGTCGGCCACCACGAACTGCTGTCCCGCCTGGGCGGTGGATCCCCAGTCGCTGATCCGGTCGGTGCCCGCGCCGCCCTTGTGAATGGCCTGGTCGCCGAAGAGCGGGGCGGTGTCGTTGGGCGCGGTGCGCAGGAAGACGAAGTTGGAGGCCTGTTGCTGGCTGGTGCAGGCGGGAGTGGCGCCGGTGGGGTCGTCACCGGGGCAGATCTGCAGGGTCTGCTGGTTCTCGGTGAAGCCGGGGGTGATCGTCACCGCCGAGCCGACCGGCCCGACCCCGTGCTCGCCCGTCACCGGAGCGCCGAGCAGGCTCATGAAGTGCTCCCAGTCCCAGGAGGTGCCCGGGTCCCAGTGCATGCCCGCGACGAGGCTGGAGTTGGGGCCGGCGACATTGTCGTGGCCGATGATGTGCTCACGGTCCAGCGGTATGCCGAAGCGGTCCGAGAGGTAGCGCACCAGGGACGCGGTGGCCTCGTACTGCTCCTCGGTGTACCAGGTGCCTCCGTGCGCGGCGTAACCCTCGTGCTCAATGCCGATGGAGTGCAGGTTCGTCGAGTAGTTGCCGGCGTGGAAGGCGACGTCCTTGGTCGGCACCATCTGCGTCACCGCGCCGTCCGAGGAGCGCATCACATAGTGCGCGGCACTGCCGCCCGGGTTCTGGAACGTCGAGATGGCCGACTGGTACGACGACTCGGTGTCGTGGATGACGACGGTGTCGATCCTGATGCCGTTGGCCGGGCGGTTGGAGACCTGGCCGTTGGACGACGCCGCCGGCACGAAGGTGCACGAGACCTCCGGCGGGCACTCGGTCGCCGCGGCCGCCGCGACGCCGGTCAGGGCGAGCCCGCTCAACTGCCCGGTCGCGAGGCGGACTTTCCGGTCGCCGCTCATCGACACCCGCTGGCCGTCGAGGGTGGTGCGCGCGGCCCCGGTCCTGATGGTGGCGTAGACGCGGTTCGCGAACGCCGTGGCGCCCCGTTTCTGCGACGAGCCGCTGTAGCGGGCCACCGCTCCGTACCACTGGCCGGCGTCCGACGGCCGACTGCCGGTCACGGCCTGCTGGTACGAGGCGAGCAGCGCGGCACCCCCCGCGATGTTGGCGGCGGGGTCGTCACGCAGTTCGGCGAGCGACAGACCGGTGAGCTTCGCCGCCGCCTGCAGCGTGTGCAGGGCGGGGTCCTTCGCCATCGCGGCGAGGTCCGCCCGCCCCGCCGCCCCGGCCGGACCGCCGGCCAGCATCGCGGGGGTGACATCGGTGAGGTGCATCGGGCCGTAGCCGCCGCTGGTGCTCATCTGACCGGAGTGGGCATCCCATGCCGACTCCTGATACGCCACGGCGAGCAACACCGCGGCGGGGACACGGTACTTGGCAGCGGCCGCCGCGAAGGCGTGTTGCTGTGCGCTCGGCCCTGACGGCGCGGCGGTACCGGCCTGTGCGGTCGCCGGCACCACGGCGGTCAAGGCTCCCGCGGTCAGCACACTCGCGGCGGCCAGACCCATCAGCCGATACCGTGACACAAGCATGCAAGAAGCCTTGACCGTTGTCTTCTTCGTCTTCACGTGTTTCCGTACTCCAGAACAGCCGGATAAGAGTGAGCGGCGTTGTCTGCCGGATGGGCGAGCTACGCCGCTTCAAGGCGGGAACATGAGGAAAATGCCGACATCGCCGCATGGCGAACAGTCCCGAAAGGACTCGCCGTTGCGATTCAGCACTTCATGTCGAGGCGTCAAAAACCTTACAGATTAGACGCGTTGGAACTATAAGACAGGTGAACTCGGCCGTGCAAGCAGCCCTTTGAGGCATCGGATTGCCATCACAGACGGAATGCGATGTCGCGAGACATTCGGCGAACGAGGTCGGATTCCGTCCCGCATCGGACAGCCCGGCGCGGGAGAGCTGTGAACACCTCGGCATCCGTGGCCTCGCCCGGCCACAGAGCGGCTTCAGCGGCAGCGAGGGGGCACGTCGCCACCCGGGCTCCGCCTGTGAACACGATCGAGCCCCGGACCGGGCCGTTCGAAATTGGGATGCGGGTCGATCCGACGCACGCGTGCCGCCGATGCACAGGCAGCCGACGACGACGCCTCGCGGAAGGCCCGCGGAACAACGACGGGGCGGCGGACCTGCGTGTTGGTCATGTACTTGTCCGGCATCCTGTCATGGAACATCACCACCAATAAGGGTCGGCGCAACGCTGTCGGCCATTTCATCCGGCAGACCGGCCTGACGTATTTCTTCGGAGCGAGAGCGGCCAAACGGCCGGGAGACGCCCACGAGTCGGGGGAGAAGTGCACTCCGCGGCACTGCGACACAGGCAGGGACCAGTACAACAACCGAGTGGCGCGGGTCTTCGAGAGCAGTAGCTGGAAATCGCAGCCAGACCCGCTACTGGCTCAACAGGGGACAGCTCTTCCAGTACCTCTACGACATCGGCAACTGGCTGTACAGGAACCGCTGTCTCAAGTAGCAGCTGTCGATACACCGAAGTGATCTGACCGATCGACAAGCCGGGCGTGGTCTTCCCTGAGTGGGGACCGCGCCCGGTCATCAACTGCCGTACTCCTAGGAGCACCGTTGTTCCCCACTGCATCGTCCGCCGTCACCCGCGCCGGGCTGGCGGCCGCCCTCCTGCTGCCGACCGCATTCCTCGGGGCCTGTTCCGTCATCGGCGGCGACAGCTGCAATGGCACCAAGGACGAACTCAAGCGGTTGGCCGCGCAACCGCTGCTCGACGCAGCGCCCGCCGGTGCGGCGGCACCCACCAACTACCGCGACCTGGGCATAACCACCGCGTGCGACGGCGACGACAGCAGCAGCGGAGAGCCCTGGCTGCACGCGGACCGCTTCTTCGCCTTCCCCGGCAAGGCCGAGGACGTCGTCGCCCACTACACCAAGGAAGCCGCCGCGGCCGGCTGGCGATTCGAGCACGACCCGGACCCCGCGGCAACGCCCGCCACCGTCGAAGGCGCCTGCTGGACCAGGACCGAGAAGGGCCGTCACCTGCTGCTCAACGTCGACTTCCGGAGCCCTGACTACTCGCCCGCACCCGAGGTGGGCGCGGGAATCGGCTACGCGGTGTCGATCGGCACGACGCCCGACGGCAACAACGACGACAACCAGGCCACCTGTTGGCATTAGCCAGTACTCCAGCAGCGTCCGCTGTGCGGGCTGGTCGGAGGCATCGTCCGGAGCATGACGGGCTGATGGTGCATCAGGGGCGGTCCCGGCGGACCGCCCCTCCGGTGAGTGGTCCGGTCGGGGAACTGGCCGGGCTGCGATCGGGGCAGCCTCCCGGCGTGATCGACGACCTTGCGGACGCGACCTGCGGTGCTTCGAGCGAGTGGTGTCCGAGCCGCCTTCGCAGGCGCGAGGCAGGCGAAATTCGCTACCGTGCCAACCGGGAAGGGCTCAGACTCGTCGCGTGACCGACATGGGGACGTTCCGGGAAGCGGTCACCGAGTGGGCGGCCGGTGGTCCCGGTGACCCCGCTCGCGAGCTGGCCGCGCGGTTGTCCGTCCGGGTGGCGGTCCTGCTCGAAGGGCCGAGCGATGTGGCGGCGGTCAGCGCGCTCGCCGACAGACGCGGCCGGGATCTGGGGGCCGAAGGCGTGTGTGTCCTGGCGATGGGCGGTGCGATGAGCGTCGCCCGCTTCGCGTCTCTCCTCGGGCCAACCGGACTGGGGCTGCGCCTCACGGGATTGTGCGACGAGGCGGAGCGTGGCTACTACGCGCGTGGTCTGGAGCGGGCCGGTGCGGCCGAGCAGGAGTTCTTCGTCTGCGCGGCGGATCTGGAGGACGAGCTCATCCGCGCCCTGGGCGTGACGCGCGTGGAAGAACTCGTCCGGGCCGAGGGCGACCTGCGAGCCCTGCGGACCTTCCTGCGCCAGCCCGCACAGCGGGGCCGCACCGGGCAGCAGCAGTTGCGGCGCTTCCTCGGCACGAAGAAAGGACGCAAGATCCACTACGGCCGCGTCCTCGTCGAAGCCCTCGCCCCCGACCGCGTACCCGCCCCGCTCGACGACTTGCTCACCAGTCTCTGACTGCTCCGCACAACTCGTCCGGCGTCGGTCGCTCGACCCACCCGCCTCAGCGAACAGCCCACCCAGCCACATGAGTTGGTCTGTCACCCGCTGAGGAGTCGAGCATTGGGTTCGAAACGAGTCCTGTCGCCCGGCGCGACGATGTCGTCCAGGTCGGTGAAGTAGAACGACGTCGTCGTGGCCGCGACCACCTCGAGGAGGAACTGGCTGCACGACATCGGATACGTCTCCCAGAGAGGGCCGCGTCCCTCATTGAGGATGACGGTCCACTCCTCGGGCTCGACGCCCGGCCGGACCAGCCAGTAGAGGTAGTGTCCCCCGCCTTCCGCGTACCCCCAGGGCACCAACCTGGTGTTGCCCTCGTGGAGTTCAGACGGCTTGCCCTCGCCGGATTCCCTGCGCGCCCATGACCAGCCCATGCGCTCGGTCGCACCAGGAGCGCCGCGCGCACTTCCCCTCGCGTACCGGGTGGGGGGACGATGGCAGTCATGACTTTGTCGACAGCGTTCACGAAGTTGTTGGGTGTCCAGCACCCGATCGTGTTGGCTCCGATGGGCGGATCGGCGGGCGGCGAGCTGGCGGCCGCCGTCTCGTGCGGCGGCGGGCTCGGCCTGGTGGGCGCCGGCGGCGGCGACCCGGCTTGGCTGGCGCGCGAACTGCCGATCGTGGCGGGTGCCGGGAAGCCATGGGGTGTGGGGTTCCAAGCCTGGGCGACCAACATGGACATGGTCGAGCAGACGCTGGAACACGGTCCAAGAGCTGTGATGTTCTCCTTCGGAGATCCGAGCCCGTACGTCGAACGGGTCCGTGACGCCGGTGCGGCGGTGATCATCCAGGTCACCGGACTGGATGAGGCCAAGCAGGCGATGGACCTGGGCGCCGACGTCATCGTGGCGCAGGGCACGGAGAGCGGGGGGCACGGCGCCCGGCACGGGCGATCCACGCTCCCCTTCGTACCGGTCGTGGTGGACCTGGCCGATGGAGTGCCGGTACTCGCGGCCGGTGGGATCGCCGACGGCCGGGGCGTGGCCGCCGTCCTGGCCCTGGGCGCCGCCGGGGCGCTCATCGGCACCCGTTTCCAGGCAACGGCCGAGGCACTCATCGACCCCTCGACCGCCAAGGCGCTCGTCGAGGGCCGCGGGCAGGACACGGAGCGCAACCGCATCCTCGACATCGCCCGAAGTTCCCGATGGCCGTCGAGGTACACGGCTCGCACTCTGGGCCACCCCTGCCTCGACCGATGGAGGGGCCGGGAAGCGGAGCTGGCGGCGGACCCGTCGGCAGCCCGACTGGCCTATCAGGCTGACCTGGCACGCGGCGATGTGCCCGCACTGCCGGTATGGGCCGGCGAGGCCGTCGATCTCGTCACCGACCTGCCACCCGCAGCCGAGCTTGTCGCCATTCTCGCCTCGGAGGCCGGCCATGCCCTGGCCCGAGCGGGACGTCACTGACCGGAGCCGCACGCCGTGACCGGAAGGCCGCCCACCACGGCCGGGGACTACTCCCCCCGCGTCCTGGCCCGCGCCATGCACAACTTCACGAAAGACGGGTAGTCGCTCTGACGGAATGTCACCATGACCCGGAGAACCGTTCCGACCCGCCCCGTGACAGTCCATCGGCATCCGGCACGACACCGCTCCACCGCTTCGACTCGGCCCACGGGCCGTGCACACCCGTGCCTCGAGACCCTCTTCCACTCCCACGTACGCACGCGACCGGCCGAGCCTCGGCATCACGACCGCGGCACCTCACGTGGCTGGGCCGGTCCGGTCTACGGCATCGCCGGAACAGGAGCACGCCATGCGCCTTTACGCCCAGACCCCAGCGCGTCGGAGCCGTCAGGTGCTTGCCGACCTGATCGCGGTGACCCTGATCGCGGTCGCGGTGTGGTTCGCCCTGGCCGTCCGCGACGCGATCCAGCTGCTGGCCGAGCCGGGGCGGAAGGCCCAGAGTGCGGGCGACAGTCTCGCCGGCGGCCTCGGTGACGCCGGCGACGCGGCCTCGAAGGTGCCGCTCGTCGGAGGCTCTCTGAAGAAGCCGCTCCAGTCCGCCGCCGACGCCGCCACCGGTCTCTCCGACGCCGGGCAGTCACTGGAGGACTTGGTGGGCCACGTGGCCACACTGGCCGCGGTCGCCCTGATCGTCCTCTCAGTGGCCTTCGTGCTGGTGTTGTGGCTTCCACCGCGCCTGCGCTGGATGCGGCGCAGCACCACCACCCGGCGTCTCCTCGACGCCCCCGGAGGCGCGGACCTGCTCGCGCTGCGCGCCCTGACCGGGCCGCAGCGGGATCTCGCCGCGGTCTTCGCCCCGCCGGGTGGCCTCGCCGACGCCTGGCGGCGCGGAGACCAGAAGGTCATCGCCGACCTGTCCAAGGTGACACTCAGGCAGGCGGGCCTGCGGCCATGATGAGTGAAATGAACGCCGCCCCACCACGCCCCGGAGCCCCGGAGCCCCGGAGTCCAGGAGCCAATGGTCCGGCGGGTGAAGGCGACGCCGCCGATGCCGTCCGTGCCGACGGCTGTCCGACGGCTGGCTTGTCCGACGGCAGTCAAGCGGGAGACTCGGACCGAACCCGCGACGTCCCTCTTCGGAAAGCGGTCGCGGCCCTCCGCACCCGCGGATAGACATGTGCCATGGCAGCTGACGACTCCAGCAACACTCAAGCAGGACAGTCGGGACTCGTTGTGAGGGTCCCTGAGGCGGAACCTGCTGTTCGAGTGTGGCGGGACCGGCTGGGCCCTTCCGCCCGTGCGGCTGTCCCGGCACATGTCACCGTGCTCTTCCCATTTCTCCACGAGAGCCGCCTCGACGGCGACACCTTGGCTGCCATCGATGGTGTGATCGGGCGTCATAGGCCCTTCGAGGTCCGGTTCGAGCGCTGCGGGCGGTTCCAGGGGATTCTGTATCTCGCCCCTGAACCGGGCACCCCGTTTCGCCGGATCACCGAGGCCATCGTGCGTCGGTGGCCCGAAACCCCTCCGTTCGGCGGGCAGTTCGATGACATCGTCCCGCATCTGACCATCGTCCAGGGGCAGGACGATGCCGTCCTGGACGAGGCCGAGGCCGACCTTCGCGGCCGCCTTCCCATCACTGCCCGCGTATCGTCGGTCGATCTCATCGTCCATGACGGATCGCAGTGGCAGCAGCGGGCGGCGTTAGCGCTGCGGTGACACCGCGACGAGCGAGGGCGCTCAACTGCGGACTCTCAGTGACCGGCCTGCGGCTCGAAGCAACCCGTCTCCGGGTAGGGGCCGTTGGCCGACACCTGATAGTTGGTCTTCTGCACGAAGGCGGTGACGCAGGCATCATCATGGACGCGCAGGCCCACCCGCGCGCCCTCGTGCGTGACCTCCCGGCCGTTCTCGAAACGCGGGTCCATCGGTTTGACCTGCAAGGTCCCGCCCAGCAGCTTCCACTTGGCGTCGAAACGCTCCTCCTGGTAACCGAGCTTGAGCATCGCGGCGCGGACCGTCTTCGGGTCCCACGTCTTGTGCTGCCACAGCCGCTTGAGCACAGGTTCGATGCGGGCGGCCTCCCGCTGGGCGTCCTTGGCGCTCGCCGCGGACATCTGGCCCGCGATACGGAAGCCGTTGTTCTCGCGATAGTGAGGGGCGCCTTCACCGGCCCCCGGTTCCACGTAGGGAGACCCCACGGGGGAGCTCGGGGTGGTTCTGTTCCCCTCGTCGGTCGCGGTCCCGCCGACCGCCCCCGTCGGCACGCGCTCCGTGCCGCACGCCCCGAGCGACACCGCCGCCAGGGCAACCAGAGCCGCCGCCACAGCACCCCTTCCGCGCCACCCGGACCCGCACCGTGCGACCGCGCCCAACGCACCCTTGCCCACACATGCCTCCCGCACGCCTGCGTCCCCCCGCTCCAAGATCGAGCCCATGCTAGGAGCCGCCTCACCCTCCGTCGTGAGTACCGGTACTCATTTCGGCGCTCGGGATGCCTCTCCATGGAAGTGCGTCTCCAAAGCCTCACGTCAAATCCTTGTGCATGACGATGCAAGGGCGGTCGTGTCGGCGGTCGGTACGTCGGTCGATCTCCTGCCAGCCCAGGGAGCTCCAGAAGGCCAAGGAGGCCGGAGTGTTCTCCAGGACGGCCAGCCGGATACCGTCTCTGCCCTCGCGTCGGAACCGTTCCTCGACGAGCCCGGCCAGCAGGCGTCCGACACCCGTGCGGTGAAGACTCCCGTGCACCAGCAGCAGCCCGATCCACGGCCGGCCATCGGTGGGGTGACGGTCGAGCAGGCACAGCAGGCCGACGATCCGGTCCTGGACGTCACGGGCGAGCAGGACCTCGCAGCCCTCCGTCTCCGCTTCCTCCCGCAGATCGGCCTCGACCCTGTCGGCCGGAATACGCTCGGGGTCGTACTCGCCCGCAGCGCGGCAGTACTCCGGGTTGCTCGCGTAGAGGCCCACCACCCCGGTCATCTCTTCCGGGGAGAAACGGAGCGGGGAAAGCGACAACGGTGGCATCCGGGCAGGGTATCCAGCCGTACCGACTACGGTCAGTCGCGCGCGCTCCATCCTCGACCTCAGTCGCGGCGGGCCCACCGTGCGGCCTGGACCGTTCCTTCCTGGATGTCCTGCTGGGGCAGTTGAAGGCCGAGCGCCTCGTCCAAAGCGTGGAAGTACAGTGCGAACTCGCTGGTCACATCGGGGTGGTCCAGTTCGGCGCGGCGTATGGCCCGGTTGAGGAAGTCGAGCCGGCCGCCCCGGTAGTAGGGGGCGCGGCCCCGGTGGTACCAGATCAGTTCCAGTGCACCCCGGTCGTCGTCGACGCGGCAGCCGTCGCGTGTGTGGTCGAAGGTGTACATGGCTTTCGCGGCGCAGGCGCTCAGCCGCACCGTCTCCGTGACCCCGAGCCGGGAGAGAGCCGCGCTGTCGGCCCGGACGCCGGGTGGTGTGTCGTGGTACATCAGGAATACCCAGTCGCCTGCCTGCCCGAAGCAGAAGGTCTCCCAGGCGGTTTCCCAGTGGTCACGGCCGGAGTCGTCCACGCCGGGCAGGTCCGACAGGCGTGTCCCGGTGGCGGTCTGTTCGGGGTCGGCTCCGTGGAGGAGGGCGATCTGCTCGGCGTTGATCCCCTCACCGCGGAAGAATTCGAGGTTGGTGTACGGGTCCTGGTCCCGCCACGTGCCTGCGATCCAGGCGAGGCGTTCCAGCGGGTCGCGTCCGCACGGCCGTGCCGACTCCGCACCATCCGTGCCGCCGCCACGGAATCTACGTCCCCATGCGGGGTTGATCCGGTCGAGTATCTCGGCCTGTCCGGTGACGAGGTTGGTGACCGGGCCGTGGCCCGGGGAATGGGCCACGATGTAGTCGGCGAGGTGCCGGACCGCTTCCTCTGCGGCGAAGTACAGCACCTGGTCGAGATCCCGGGTCGCGAAGATCTCCTGGTGGGGACTGCGGTAGCCGCGCACAGTGCCGCCCTCGTCCAGAACGAGGAACAGCCCACCCGGATCACCCACGAGCCGTTCGTACTGGTCGCGTGACGTACCGATGGCCGGGAGCATGGCGGCGTCGAGCAGGTCGGAGTCGGCGGCCGTCCGGCGCCAGGCGTGTCTGAGTGAGTCCTCCGTCAGCTGCATGGGCGTCAGTATGCGGCCCGGCACTGACAATGCTGTCGCTGACCGCAGGGCAACTGCGGCTGCTCGAAGGGGACTTGACTCGCCGGACCTTCATGGCGGGTTTCACCGATTTCCGCCCGGCCGTACCCACCCTCGAAGTTCCGAGGACAGCTTGTACGCAGTCGCTGACACCCGCCCCCGACGTCCCGAGGACAGCATGTACCCAGTCGCTGACAACCGGCGACGGCGGGAGACGCGGGCCGCGTGCGCTCATGTCACAGGACGCCGGGCTACCTCGTCTCTAGGGGTGTAACCACTGACGACCCCAAGGAGCCCCCAATGGATCCGCGACTGAACTACTTCGCCGACCCGACCGCCGGCAAGGCCCTCAAGTACTTCATGTCGGCGGGCAAGGCAATCAAGGACTCACCCCTCCCGGCCGCGACCCAGGAGTTGGTGGCGCTGCGTGTGAGCCAGATCAACGGATGCGCGGTCTGCATCGACATGCACACCAAGGAGGCAGCCGTTGCCGGCGAGACCTCGGTACGACTGAACCTGGTCGCGGCGTGGCGGGAGGCCACGGTCTTCACCGAGGCCGAGCGCGCCGCGCTGGAGCTGGCGGAAGAGGGGACCCGGGTCGCGGACGCGGCCGAAGGCGTCAGCGACGAAGTGTGGGCGCGGGTCGTCAAGCACTACGACGAGGAGCAGCTCACCGCGCTCGTGATCCTGGTTTCCTTCATGAACTCGGTGAACCGGCTGAACATCATCACCCGGCAGCCGGCCGGCGACTACGAGCCCGGACAGTTCCACTGAACGGCAGCAGCCACACATGACAGGGCAAAGCCGGGCAGGGCAGCGCAGGGGCAGGGGCAGGCGTCGTGGGAAGGTGAATCACCGTGAACAAGGTTGAGGAGTTCGAGGAGCTGCGAGCGATGCTGTTCTCGATCGCCTACCGGATTCTGGGCAGCGTGAGCGAGGCCGAGGACGCGGTGCAGGAGACATGGCTCCGCTTCGACCGTTCGACGACCCCACCCACGTCGGCCAAGGCCTTTCTGTCCGCCACGGTGACGCGGGTCTCGATCGACGTACTGCGCTCCGCGCGCGTACGACGGGAGCAGTACGTCGGCCCGTGGTTGCCCGAGCCGCTGCTGAGTGATCCGTACCAGGATCCGGAGCGCTCGGCGGAACTGGCCGACTCCGTGTCGATGGCGGCGCTGCTGTTGCTGGAACGACTCAGCCCGCTGGAGCGGTCGGTGTTCGTGCTGCGGGAGGTGTTCGCCTTCGGGTTCGACGAGATCGCCGCGGCAGTGGGACGTTCGGAGGGGGCGTGCCGTCAGTTGCTGGTGCGGGCACGGCGGCACATGGAGGCCGGAAGGCCGCGGTTCGAAGCGGACCGCCAGGAACGGCAGGAGCTGGCGGCGCGGTTCTTCGACGCGTTGAGAGACGGTGATGTGGGTGCCCTGCGCGATCTGCTGGCCGCCGACGTACAGCTGGTCGGGGACGGCGGCGGCAAGGCCCCGCGTCTGGCCAGGGCCGTCGTCGGCGCGGAGAACGTGGCCCGCCTCCTTGCCTCCGTGTTCCCCGCGATGGCCCGGATCGACGTGACGTTCGATCCGCACGAGGTCAACGGTCAGCCCGGCGCGATCTTCCGCGCCCCGGACGGCAGGATCCTGCACACTCTGGCCCTCGAGGTTCTCGACGGGCGGGTCCAGGCCATCCGTTCGGTGATCAACCCGGACAAGCTCGGCCACCTCGGGCCGGTCGCCGACGCCTGGGCCTTCGACCGCGAGGTGAGGCAGGCCCGCCGGCAGATGAATCGACGCCGTAGGTCCGTAGCTCCCTAGGGAGGGGCGGGCTTCAAAACAATTCGCCTGGCCGGAGCGCGCCCATTACCCTGCGCGACGTGAACCACCCCCGCGCATACCGCCGTCCTTCATGAGTCTCGCCCGAACCCTGATCGACGTCCGGCCCCTTCGTACGTCCCCGGTCTTCAGGCGTCTGCTGATCGGCCGGACCGTGTCCGTGCTGGGCAGCTTCATGACCATGGTCACCGTCATGTACCAGGTCTGGGACATGACACACAGCACCGTCTGGACGGGCGCGGTGGGGCTGGCACAGGCGCTGCCGATGGTCGTGTTCGGGCTGTTCGCCGGCTCATAGGCGGACCGCGGTGAGCATCTTCCTGTTCGCCATCGGCGGCATCGCCGCTTCCGCGCTGTCCGGCACGATCACGCGGCTCGGGCGTCCCGGGCCGGTGATGCTCTGCGGTGCGGGGATCTGGGGAGCGGCGCTCGCGGCCTTCGGCCTGATCCGCGATCCGTGGGCCGGACTCGGACTCCTCGTCCTCGCCGGGGCCGCCGACGCCGTCTCGGTCATCTCGCGCAGCACGATCGTGCAGACCCACACGCCGGACGCCCTGCTGGGCCGGGTGACGGCGGCCGAGCAGATCGTCGGCCAGGCCGGCCCCAACCTCGGCAACCTGCGCGGCGGCGTCGTCGCCGGCTGGGCCTCGGGGGCGACCGCGCTGGTCAGCGGCGGGCTCCTCTGCCTGCTCGCGGTCGTCTGGGTCGGCGCGAAGACGCCGGAACTGCGCGGCGGATCCGTCCCCGATCCCTGCACCGACGCCACGCCTCTCCAGCCCATGAACGTCCCCGTACCGGATTGACCGTGCCGGACGCGGCCGCGTCGACAGCCGAGTGCTGCATCATCCGTCGCTCACCGAGTACTGGGGAACGGCCGTCTTCAGCACCTCGGCACGCAGGTGGTCGAGCCCGACCGCTCCCCCGCCCGGCCCGGCCCGCTGGGTGGCGCCATCCCGCACCACCCCGCACCACCCCAGCGCGACCCGGCCGACAGTCTCAGCAGCCCGCTCCTTCCCGTAGCGGTGGTTCAGTTCCCCCCGGGCCGATTGTCGATCGGCGGGAACGCGACACCGGTCGGGGTGTTGAGGCCGGCGGCGGGAAGCGTGTCCTGGCCACCGTCGGCCTCTCGGACTCGTACCACCCGATTGTTGAGGCCGTCGGCCACGTAGAGGCAGCCGTGGCCGTCCAGGGCGATGCCCAGCGGATCACTCAGGCCGGTGGTGGGCACCGTGCTCTGCGTATTGCTGCCCGCGGACACCTTCACCACGCGGTTGTTGCCGCTGTCCGAGATGTAGAGGTCCCCGGCGGCGTTCAGCGCCAGCCCGGTCGGCTGGGACAGGCCGACGGTGGGAACTGTGGTCTGTCCGCTGCCGTCCGCGGCGACCTTCACCACCCGGCTGTTGACGAAGTCGGAGATGTACAGGTCGCCGCCGGTGCCCAGGGCCAGGCCCCAGGGATGGAGCAGTCCCGTGGTGGGGACGGTCGTCTGGCCGCTGCCGTCGGAGGGGACCTTCACCACGCGGTCGTTGAAACTGTCGGCGATGTAGAGGCTGTCGTGGGCGTCGACGGCCAGGCCCAGCGGGCGTGACAGGCCGACGGTGGGGACGGTGGACTGCGCCCCGCCCCGCGCCTCCAGTTTCACCACCCTGTTGTTGCCCGTGTCGGAGACGTAGAGCTCGCGGGCGGTGTCCCACGCCAGACCGGTCGGCCGTACTACGCCGCTGAGTGGAACCGTCGTCTGAGCGTCCCCGTTCGCCGGCAGTCTCACCACGCGGTCGTTGCCGTAGTCGGACACGAACAGAGGTGGTCTGGCCGGTGAGGGACCATCCTCCGGTGCCGCACCCGCCGGTCCGGTAGGAAGTGCGCAGAGCACGAAGACCCCTGCGGCAGCCGCGATCCGCCGGGCCCAGCCCCCTCTGCGGCCATCACGGGTCGGAGTCTCGCGCGTTCGTGATTCCGTTGTCCTGCGCTTCACGATTCGCCCATCTGTTCTCGACGGTCGGCGCGTTGCCGAACCGCCTGCGGAAACGGTTGCCGCCGCTCAGGCGTAGGGCCGCGCCGCTGGTACGAAGCGCGTCCGTCCGGAGGCGGAGACGCCGTCGCGGGTTCGGGCGGCGACCAGGGTCGGCGGCATGATCGATGCCTTCCCCCATGACGCGCCGCATCCCACTGCCGTCGCCCGCTCGGCCGACCCCGTACCGGCAGGCAGAGCCGGCGTCCCGCTCGATCCCGCGGACCGTTGACACCACTCCCGCGCGGCTCATGAGCCCGCACACCTCCGCCGCCCACCGACGAGCCCGAACCGGCTTCAAGGAGCGCCAACAGGCCCGGGGGCGGCTCCGGGCCCGAGGCCCTCGGCGCACCTCGCGAGCCGGTCGGCGATCCTTTCCGGACGCGCCCCTGCCCCCGGCCGACGGACCCGGTGTGCGAAAACCCACCGTGCGCCTGCGCAACGGGCGCTGGGTGAGGCACTTAAATACCGGAGCATGACTACCGAGTCTCAGCGTTTCACCGTCTTGCTGGTCCCCGAATACCTCGAGAACAAGGACGCGGCCTCCGCGCAGGACTCGGCGGTGCGATCAGCGGTCGTCGAGGCGACCGGCGAGACAGGCGAAACGGGCTACCCGCGCTACGCGGGGGACGGGATCGTGGCCGACATCGACCCCCGTACGCGCACGGTCGAGGCGGTGCTGGTCGATGGCTCAGAGCTGGACTACGGGCTGAACGCCATGGTCGCTTCCTGATCCGACCGTGGCCCCTCCCTCCCGAAGCCGCGGTGAAGGGCTGAAGACCCCGACCCGCCTCACCGCGGACGCATCGGGATGCAAGGGCGACCGGCAAGAAGAAACAGGCGCGGCGATGATTTCGGGGCGGGAGACCGGTCGTTATCAGGGAGAGAAGGGGAGATCCGCCATGCCGACGCAGGAACCCGCGAAAGAACCCGCCACCGAGCTCGATGCCCGCTACAGCTCCGCACTGAATCCCCGCCCGGGTGCCGCGAACGTCACCGCCACCGAGTGGGCCGGGGCCCAGCGGCTGCTGGAGGCCGCCGAGATCTTCTGGCTGTCCACAGTGCGGCCCGACGGTCGGCTGCACGTCACTCCCGTGATCGCCGCCTGGCACCACGGGGTGTTGTACTTCTCCACTGGCGCTGGGGAGCAGAAGGCGAAGAACCTCGCTCATGACGGCCACTGCGCGCTGACCACCGGCGGAAACTCGCTCACGGAAGGGCTCGACCTCGTGATCGAGGGCAAGGCGGAGCCCGTTGCCGATCCGGCCGTGCTGGAGAAGGTGATCGCGGCGTACGAGGCGAAGTACGGGCCGCACATCACCTCGCCCGAGGGGACCTTCCACGGGATCGGGGACGCGTTCCGAAAAGGGGACGCGGTGGTGTTCGGGGTGGCTCCGGCCACGGCGTACGGCTTCGGGCGCGACGACGGGGTCTACACGCATACGCGGTGGGCGTTCTGAGCAGCGAGGCTCCCTGGGACTGGGGGATCTGGAGGACGCCCGGTGGCTTCCCCGTCCCCGGGAAAGCGACCGGGAAGACAGCCCGGGTCAGTCCGCCGTGCCGGCCATCTGGTTGTCCAGCGCGGTGCAGAGCCAGTCGTGGGTGGCGCCGGGGGTCGGTTCCGGCGAGTCGGTGAGCTCGGCGGCGAGTTCCCAGTAGTGGTCGATACGGGGGTCCGCGGCCAGCACCCCGCCGAGTCGGCGGCGAAAGGCGGGCGTGTCCCGCGTACCGCGTGAGCGGGCGTAGGCGGCGACGAAGCAGTCGAGTGCCTCGCCCTCGTGCGGTGGCCGCTCCGCCCGCAGCCGCGGCGCTGCCAGTGCGTACGCCTCGACGAGACCGTCGTAGAGCACAGCCGGGCGGCCCCCGTCGGGCCGGTGTGCCGCGGGCCGGCCGTTGCCCGTGCCGGGGCAGGGGGCGGAGACGAAGGCGTGCAGCCGGGTGAAGGCCAGCACCTGGGCCGGCGTCGGGCCTTCGGGGAGCTGCGGAACGGAGTGTTCGACGATGGCGGAGACCAGCCGGGCCGGGAGCCTCGGTGGCAGCCAGCGCCGCCAGAACCGCGCCAGTGGTGCCGTGCTGGGCGGGACGGACACGGCGCCGATCAGCCGCAGCCGCGCGGCGCGTTCCTCCGGGGCGCAGTCCCGGAGCAGTTGGAGGGCCGCCTCCTGCCAGCGCAGGGCGGTGAGCCGCGAGCCGATGTGGCGCAGCTGCCCCGCGACGACGTCCTCCAACGTGTCCTCCTGGTCGAGGATCCGTCCTACGTCGGGAACCGGCAGGTCGAGGGTGCGCAGGGAGCGGATGAGGTGGAGCCGGTCGAGTGCCTCGGGGCCGTACCGGCGGTGGCCGCCGGTGCTGCGGGCACCTTCGGGCAACAGACCCCGGTCCGAGTAGAAACGGACGGTCTTGACGGTGACGCCCGCGCGCTCGGCGAGCTCTCCGATGGTCCACATGCTGTCAGGGGACACGGGCACGGGCTTGAGCCTCCCTCAGGGGGAGTTCCTACCGTACCGGCGAGCGCGGAGCGCCGGTACGGCCGGCCCTGCGGCGACCGGGCCCTGATCCTGGTACCCGACGCGGGGGTCCGCGACCGGTTGTCGCACGGGGCCGGTGCGGCTGACAGCGAATGGCTGATCCCCCGCCGCCACTTGAGGGTGGCAGCACTGGGGCAGTGTCACCGGGCTCCCGTCGACGGTTCGATCATCGCGATGGTCCAGGGCTCGGTGGGATTGGGGGGACCCGCTTCCAGGTCCTGACCGATCCTCGGGTGAGCTTCTTCGAACTCGACACCGGGCACTGGCCGATACTCTCCTGCGCCCGCGAAGTGGCAGAGGTACGGCTCCGGGCCGCAGCGGGAGAAGGACACCGGGTGACCGCCGCGGTGAGCGAACAACCGGCGCACCTTCGCCCGTTCCTGATGGACGTGCCGAGCGGCGCGCGAGCGGATCGGACGGGTCGATCTGCGCCTCCCCGATGACTTCGCCCACACGGTATCGGGCCGACCGACCACACCGAGCGGGCGAGCCGCGCCGTGGAACGCGCGGTGCGGTCCGTGTTGGGGCGTCTGAGGGGCTGGGCGTGCAAAGCGCTGGGTCCGGATCAGATCATTTCCGGCCTGATCGGCATTTCTGCCCCCCTCAGCTTCTACGCTTCACAGAGCATGGTGTGGCCGAGGGGGTACCTGGTTTGACATATTTGTGTGCCGAGTTGGGCGTGCTCGAGCCCGTCCGTACGTGTGACTGCGGGGTTGCGCCGGTATCGACTCATCGACACGAGCCCAAAACGCCTCAGTTGGGTGTTCAGGCAAGGTGGGAACGACAGGCGCCGTGCGACGGTGCTCATGCTGAGTTTCGCGGGGAGAGCAGTGCGTACAGGCAAGGCCAAGGAGATGCGCAACCTGATCGGCCAGCTGACCGACGGACTGGAACTTCCCATTCCCACGACCCCGGACACTCTGTTCGCCGCGCTGATCGACAGGGTCTCCGAAATCAGGGGCCGTCGGGTCATCCTCCTCAAGGAAGAGTTCCCGCACCGCACCGCCACGGGCCTGTGGCTTGACATGCCGGAGCACGACATCATCGTCGTGGACAAACGTGCGGCGCCGGTCCACAAGCTCGCGATCATCTGCCACGAGATCTGGCACATGGTCAAGGGGGATTGCGGCCAACACGCCGCGGGCGTCTCCGTTGCGGCACGAGCGCTGAACGGCCAGGACGACCTTCATCAAGCGGCGAGGGCCATGGCTGCACGCAGCGAGTTCCATGAGCGCTCGGAGCGGGAAGCCGAAACCTTCGCGCTACGGGCAGTGACGCATCTGCGGATCTGGCTGGAGGGGGAGCCCGGCAGCCCCTCCATGGACCGGACCCAGGTCGCGGGCCGGATCGGCGCCTCGCTGGGACACCGCCGGTCCAAGGCCTGACCCGTGGACGCCTCCCCCTACTACATACCCGCGCTCGCCCTGTGGGCCGGTCTCGCGGTGAAACTGCCTGATCTGGTGCGAACCTGGCGTGACCCGCTGGTCCGCTCGGTTTGCTGGGTGATCTTCCTGGGCGGCGCCGGATTCGTTTTCGCCGCCCCACCCACTGTCGCAGCCGTGAACCGTGCCAGCGGCATCCCGAATCTCGCCGCTCCCCTCGACTACGCCATCGTCAGCGCCTACAGCGCCTCCTGCCTGTTGTTGATTCTTCACTGGCGCGGAGGGCCGGCCGACCATCTGCGCCGGCTGGCTCGACGATGGCAGATCGGCTACACCATCCTGATCGCGCTGCTTGTCGTCCTCTTCATCATGGGAGACGCCTCCGTCGAGCGGCGTACGGATCTTGACACCTACTACGCCACCACGCCGTGGATAGGGCAGATGATCGCGCTGTACCTGCTCGGACATGTGACCGCCGCGTTGACGACCACGTCGATGTGCTGGCGCTGGGCGCTGCAGGTCCACGGATGGCTACGGGCCGGGTTGTGGCTCCTCGTCGCGGCCTGGCTGTTGAACCTGTCGTTCAGCACTCTGAAGATCATCGCGGTGGCGGCGAGGTGGACCGGCAACGACTGGGACGTTCTGAGCACCGTCCTGGCCCCCGGCCTCGTGGGCCTGGCCGCCACGATCGCCACCGTCGGATTCACGGTGCCGCTGCTGGGCCCACGGGTGGTGCGCCTTCGGCACGGCGTGGTCACGTGGTGGCGGCTTGGCCCCCTGTGGCATGAACTCAGCAGCGCCTCCCCCAATAGCCCGCTGGCCGCCCCTATCCCCTGGTATTCGTCGTACTCCGTGCGGCTCACCCAGCGCGAGGCCGGCATCCAGGACGGACTGAACCTCGTCCGCCCTCATCTCGATGACCGGGTTCGCTCACGCGCGCAGACAGCGGCCCGGTCCGCGGGCCTTGGAAGCGAGGATGCCTCACGCGTCGGCCTCGCGGCGATGATCACTGCTGCCGTCCACACCCAGTCCAACGGCATTTCCTCCCCCACCGACGCATTTGACCACTGTGCCGGCCTCGCGACGCGCACCACCTTGGTGGGTGTGGCACGTGCTCTGCGTTCGTCCCCCATCGTCGCGGCTGCCCGCGCCGCGGCTGCGGCCGAAGCCGACGAAGGAAACCAGGCCAACTCCCCCGAGGGAGCCGCGACCTAGTGGCCGGCGGAATCGTCTTCTACATTCCGGGCGTCCTCCTCCTGCTTGCCGCCGGGCTGAAGCTGTCGGCAGGCACGGGAGTCTGGCGGGACTCACTCATCGCATCGAGCAGCGCGATCCTCCTGGCCGGCTCCGCCGCGTGCATCCTGTCCGCCCCACCCACGATCCGGTTCGTCAATGACGCGACCGGAGTGGCGAACTTCAGCGCCCCGCTGGTCTATTCGGGCATGACCGCGCTCAGCGCGGCCTACCTCATACTGATGATCAATTGGAAGGGCGGGCCACCGGACGTCCGACAGCACGCCGTCCGGCGCGTACTGGCCGTGTACGGGCTGGTGATCGCGGGCATCTGGGTCTTGTTCGCCCAGGCGGACGTGCCCGTGGAACGGGCCCAGGATCTGGACACCTATTACGCCACCACGCCGTACATGCGCGAAATGATCGTGCTGTACATGGTTGCTCACACAGCCGCGACCATCGCCCTCGCGGCCATGAGCGTGAACTGGCTCCGGGAGGTGCATGGCGTGACCCGCGCCGGCTTGGTCCTGCTCGTCGTCGGCCTGACGTTCGACGCGGGCTACCAGGGCGCCAAGTACACCGCCATGGCGGCCCGTTGGGCGGGCGTCGACTGGGACTTCCTCTCCACCGCTGTTTCCCCTCCACTGGTCATGCTCGCGGGGATCACCTGCGCCTGCGGCTTCGCCGTACCCAGGGTCGGGCCGCCGGCAGTCGACAATCTCCGCGCCTGGAGGCGCTACCGGCTGCTGAAACCGCTGTGGGCGGAAATGCAGACACTGCGTGCACCGGCAGAGGGGATCATCCGCTGGTGGGATCCGCCCGTGGTACGCCTGGCACGACAGGAGATCGCGATCTGGGACGGCTTCTTGGCCTGTTCGCCCTATCTTGATGACCAGGTGCGCACGACCGCGTACACGGAGGCGGTGGCGTTATATGCCGCTGCCGGTACCTCCGGAGTACGAGCGTTCCTGCGGTCGACAGCCGATGTGGTCAGGCAGCCCTTCCGTGCGGCGCCCCAACCGGCGACGCGGCACGCAACTGACGGCGTGCCCGAGCAAGTTGCCCACCAGGCCGCGCTGGTGGCCGAGGCGGCGATGCTGGCCGCAGCCCGCGTGCACATGCTCCACCCTGCCGGCGCCGAGGTTCCGGCGAGAGCGGGGGCGCTGCAGTCCCTTTCGAAACCACACCTGATGGTGCGTCTCTCGCGGGCGCTGTCGTCGTCGCCGATCGTAGCGAAGGCACGGCGGCACGCCGCCGCCCAGGCCACCCGGTGGGAGTAGCGCAACTGCGGGACGGCGCGTTCCTCACCGCCGCCCGCAGCGACCGGATACGCCCTCTGATCCACGCGCCGTTGAATGACACACAACGAGTGGTGGTCAACTCCGCATCCTTCACTGAAGAATGGGACGCCGTATCGGCTTCGCCCCTCGGCCACGCCCCGGAGAAAGCACTGGACAAGTACGGCTCGGCCGCCGCTTCCGGCATCCCGCCACAGACGGTGCGCCGACCGCTTGCCGACCAGTCCGCCACGCCGAGCGGCCCACTCGCGCTGGATGCCGCTGTCGCGTATGGCTGAGCACCGTCCGACGTCTTCCCTCTCCTGTAAGAGAAATGAGTCCACCTATGCCATCGTCTGCCAGAACTGCCTCCCGTCGCACAGCGGTGGTGATCGGAGGGGGGATGACGGGCATGCTCGCCGCAGCTGTGCTCGCCGACTTCGCAGACGTTCGGATCATTGAACGCGATGTGCTGCCCGACGGCCCACAGCCCCGCAAGGGACTGCCGCAGGCCCGTCACGCCCACGTGCTGTGGTCGGGCGGCGTGAAAGCACTCGAGGACCTCCTGCCCGGCATCGTCGCGCAGCTCGTCGCCCGCGGTGCCAACACACCGCGCATCATGACCGACTTGGTGTCCAAGGCCCCGTCCGGCCAGTGGTTCCGCAGGTTCAACCACGCCCGCCACACCAACCTGCTGTGCAGCCGCGACCTCCTCGACGCCGTGATACGCACCAGAGTTCTGCAGGACGAACGCATCACTCTCCTCCAGCAGACGGAACTGCTCGCCCTGCAGGGCAACGGGGACCGGGTGACCGGCGTCAGCGTCCTGGCGGATCGGTCCGAACAATCCATCCCGGCCGACATGGTGATCGACGCGAGCGGTCGGGCGAGCCGTGCCCCCACGTGGCTACAGGATCTCGGGCTCCCACCGGTCGAGGAGCGGTCCGTCGATTCCGGCATCGGCTACGCCAGCCGGATGTACCGCGCACCTGGCAGCACGGAAAGCGGCTTCCCCATCGTCAACGTCCAGGCCGATCCCCGCCAGGTCCCCAGCCGTGGCGGCATCATCACCCCCATAGAAGGCGCCCGATGGCTCGTGACGCTCTCCGGAGCCCGCGGCGGGCAGCCCAGCAGCGACAACGACGACTTCCTGCCTTTCGCCCTGAGCCTGCCTCACCCCATCATCGGCGAACTGCTGGCCGGCGCCGAACCCGAAACCGACGTCATCACCACCCGCAGCACAGCCAACAAACGGCGCTACTACGAGAAGGCCATCCGCTGGCCCGATGGCTTCGCCGTGCTCGGTGACGCTGTCGCCGGCTACAACCCTGTGTACGGCCACGGGCTGAGCGCCGCCGCACAGAGCGTCATAGCCCTGCGCCGCGTCCTTCAGCAGCGGCACATAAGCGCACCCGGCACGGCTCGGCGTGTCCAGAAGGCCGCGGCGCGCCCGGTCGAGAACGCCTGGAGTCTGGCCGTAGGCCAGGACGTGTTCTACCCGGGCGCCAGCGACCAGCCTCCCACCCGCCTCGAATCGACTCTCGCGGCGTTCGTCGACAAGGCGGTTGACGCCGGCTCGCGCAACCCGCATGCCCTACGCATCCTGCTGGATGTGATGAGCATGGAAAAACCGCCTGCCCGGCTGCTGATGCCCGACATGCTCGCCCTTGTCTACCTCGGCCGGAAGGAACCTTCTCTGGACGGTCCGCCGCTGACGGAGCACGAACGCGGGGCCGTCGCCACCTGAAGCGGTGGAGCAGGGGGATGAAGCAGTTCGAGCGGTTGCTGAAGGGTGCGGGAGCGGGATTGAAGAGCTGCCGTTCCTCGTCGGACCTGGGCCGGTGTCGGGGGCGGCGCCGGCTCGCGCCGCACTCGCGTTCATGTCGGCGGCTGCTCCACGAGCGTTTTGGTGAACGGGGTGACGGGACGCTCCAGGGCCTCGCCGTCCGTGGTGATGTCGACCGCCTCGTTGTAGAACGCGAGGAGGTTCTTGATCGCACTCACGGCGGGCAGTGGCTCCGGGTAGCTCCAGACGACGTTCGGCGGGACACCGCCCTCACCCTGCCTCGACCAGTACTCGGCCGTGCCTTTGTAGGGACACCCGGTGCTGTGGTCGGTGGGTACGAACAGGTCCAGGCGGACGTCCTCGCGCGGGATGTAGAACCGCGTCGGCAGGCCGGTCTCGAAGAGCAGGACCGGGCGGTGGGTGTCGGCGACGAGTGTGCCGTCGATCTCGACCGTGATGTGGCGGCTGCTGGGCATCGCGTCCACCCGTTTGTGCGGGTCGCGAGGGTGGATGAAGATCTCTTCCTCCTCCTCGTACCAGTGGTCCAGACCTCGGCCCACGCGCCGGAACCACTCGAAGGCGATGTGTTCGGCCAGATCGGCCGTGGCGAACGTCCAGGCCGCGTTCGCCAGCAGCTCACCGCCGAGGTCGAGGTCGTAGAAGATCCGCGATCCGGTGTGCGTGCCCGTCGGGGGGTTCTTCGCGGGGCGGAGCAGGTCCTCGCGGACCTCCTCGCGTGGGAAGGCGTAGAGCGGCACCGGCACCCCGGGCTCCCACACGAGGACGGGATGCCGACTGTCGACGACGGTGACCTCGCCGGTGCGGCCGCGCACCCAGCGTTCGCTGGGCTCCCACAGGAGGCCATCCGGGGTCGTCCGGACGGATCGCGCGGTGGGGAACGTGGTCATGACCGTCTCTCCTTCGGCTCGGGCTCATGGTGCGGGATGTGTGCGGCCCGGCCGGCCGCCATCCCGTGCAATACGCGCCTCACGAGCGGAGTCGTGGTGGTCGAAGGACGGGGTGGCGCCGGTGTCCACGGTGGCTATGGCGGTCGTTCTTGCCTTCGACGAATCCGCCCCGAGATGGGATCTGGACACCGTGCTCGCGCATCAGGTGCACCAGGTGCAGGTCGAGGCGGTCCAGGTCGAGCTTGCGGAAGGAGTCCTCGAAGGCGCGCCGGGTGTTCTCCTCGGCCGGTGCGTCCTGGACCCACAGTTTAGTGGTGCCGAACAGCTCCTCGCGAGCGATGCCGCTCTTCTTGATGGCGCGGTCGACGGCTTCCTCGTTGCCGTAGGCCGCGGCGGTGTCGAGCAGCCGATATCCGGCCCCTGAGGGCTTCGGTGACGGTCTGCATGGAAGAATTGCCTTGCTGTTGGACCGACTGAGTCGGCCGGTCTGCGGTCGCTCGGGCCGGACCGCGAAGGCGGTAACGGTCGCGGTGGCGGTGGCGGTCAGAGAGTGATGAGGGCATTGGCGGACTGGGATCTTCGGCCCGCGTCTCTTCGAGACGTCGAGGCGGTGGCCGAGTTGCGTGCCATGGTGCTGCGGACGGATCTGGAACGTCTCGGGCGGTACGACGCGCAACGGGTGCGGCAGCGACTGCGGGACGGCTTCGACCCGGCCCACACCTGGCTGATCGAGGTCGGTCGTACGTTCGCCGGCTGTGTGGCCCTGCGACCGGCCGCGGACGCCCACTGGCTCGAGCACTTCTACCTGGCCCCACATCTTCAGGGCGGCGGAATCGGTTCCGGCGTGCTGAGCGAGTTGCTGGAGCAGTGCGATCGCCTTGGTGTCCTGATCCGACTCAACGTACTGCGGGGCAGTCCGGCTCAACGGCTCTACGAGCGGCACGGGTTCACGGTCGAGACAGAGGATCCGGTGGACGTGTTCATGGTGCGCAATCTCGCCCGATGAGCGCCGAAGCGACCTCCCGGCAGAGACGTCGGGCGACTTGGGCTTCGCCCTCCGAACTGGGCCCGCCTTCCCACGCGGGCGGCCTCGCCGATCCGTGGTCAGCACCGTCCGTCCGCTTCTGGAGGCGTACCCGTATGCGCGACACAGCCGAATACATGGCGGAGACCTACGATCTCGGTGCCGGGCCATGGACGTTGACACCGGTCACCCGCGGCGCACTGGGCCAGATCTGGAAGTTGTCCGGGAACGGCTCCTCGTGGGCGGTCAAGGAACTCCTCTTCGGCTGCGACGAAGCTCAGGTCCACCGGGAGGCCGCGTTACGGCAGGCCGCGGAGAACCTGGGCATCGCGTCACCGCGGCTCATTCCCAATCGTCACGGCTCGTACGTCTCCCGTCTCGCATCTTCTTCCGGCGGGTCCCACGTCAAGTTGTACGACTGGATCGACGGCCCGACGGCGGACGCCTCCGATCCGGACATCCTGGACTGGTTCGGGCGGACGATGGCACTCCTCCACACGGCGGGAGAGGGCGCGAGTGAGACGCCGGGCTCCTGGTACGAGCAGTGCCCCCAGGACGCCGAGTGGAAGGATCTGCACACAAGGGTTCAGCAAGCCGGCCTGCCGTGGTCCGACGCGTTGGGCAGGTTCATCGCCAACTCCGCGGCTGATCTGGCGCGATGGGTGAGCCCGTCCGAGCCCGACGATCTGGTGATGTCGCACCTCGACCTGCAGCCCCAGAACGTTCTGGTCGGCCCGGACGGTCCGGTCCTCCTCGACTGGGACAACGCCGGTCCTGCTTCGGCGGAACGAGAGCTCGCCCGTGCCCTGTACGTGTGGTCGGGCCGCAACCGGCCGACCGTGGATTCCGCCATCCGGTTGGCTCGGGCCTATCGGAGCGCCGGAGGCCCTGCCACGGTCAAAGGGCCACAGTCGTTCTCGATGCTTTTCGCGACGGACCTGAACTTCATCCGCGTACAGGCCGAGTGTGCCATCGATCCGACCGTGACCGCCGCGCAGCGAGAGTTCGCGAGCAACCAGGTCGTTGCTTCGTTGCGCGGCGTCCCGGATCTGTCGGCCGTGTCCCGGCTGGCCACGGCTCTTGAGGCGTCGTGGTGACCGGCGGCGGTGTGGGCCGGTTCGTGCACCCTGTTTCGCCTCGGTGGAGGAAGTTCAGGAACCCGTACGTTCCCAGCCGCGACGTGGGGCGCGGGCGCCGAGTCCGGTGTCGCGGCTGCGGTAGACGATGTACGGGCGGGTCAGGTAGCCCACCGGTGCGGTGAGCATGTGGACGAGCCGGGTGAAGGGCCAGGCCGCGAAGAGCAGCATGGCGCTGATGGCGTGGAGCCGGAAGAGCACCGGAGTGCCGTTCATCAGGGCCGGGTCGGGCTGGAAATAGAAGATGGAGCGGAACCAGGGGGAGATTGTTTCGCGGTAGTCGTAGCCGTTGCCGACGATGTTCGCGACCACGGTGGCGGACAGGCCGAGCACGATGGTCAGGGTCAGGGAGACGTACATGGCCTTGTCGTTGCGGGTGGTGGCGGAGAAGACCGGACCGACGGTGCGCCGCCGGTAGATCAGGATGGCGATCCCGCCAAGGGTGGCGACACCGGCGATGGTACCGAGGACGACCGCGCCGATGTGGTACGTGTGCTCGCTGATCCCGGCCGATTCGGTCCAGCTCTTGGGGATGACCAGACCGCCGATGTGGCCGAGGAGCACGACCAGGATGCCGAAGTGGAACAGCGGGCTGCCGATGCGCAGCAGCCGCCTCTCGTGGAGCTGGGAGGATCGGGTCGTCCAGCCGAACTTGTCGTAGCGGTAGCGCCAGACGTGGCCGAGGACGAACACCGCGAGGCAGACATAGGGCAGGACGGTCCAGAGCAGAATGGCGTCGGTGCCTGCCTCCGCCAGCACGGTGACGGGCTGCGCGGGCGCGGTCATCGGGGACCTCCTACGACGGGGTCGGGCAGGAAGACAGGGGTTGCCGCGTACGGGTCGAGTCCGACCTGTTCCTCGGGCGGACCCTGGGCCGCCAGGCGCCGGACGGCTTCGTGGTCGTCGCCGGCGAGGGCGGGCAGGGTGGCGGAGACGGAGTCCAGGACGTGCGCCCAGGGCGAGCCGTCCTCGTCGAGCGCCATCCGCAACAGCTCCAGGCCCGCGCGGTGTTCGGTCAGCAGGCTCGCTCCGGCGGCGGGCTCGGCGGCGGCGAATTCGAGGACGACGGCGAGGTGGTCAGGCAGTTCGTCGTCCGCTAGGCGCCATCCGGCCGCGGCGTAGGCCTGCTTCAGCCGCAGCAGGCCCAGACCGCGTTTTCGGGTGTCGCCGTACGCGTAGTACGTCAGATAGGGGCAGCAGCGTTTGCGGTGGTCGAAGGTGGCCACGTAGGCGGTGGCCAGGTCGTCGGGCGCGGTCTGCCCGGCGTACGCGGTGAAGCGGAGCAGGGGACGGGCGACCGGGTCGGGAAGGGTGGCGGCGACCCGGTCGGCCAGGGCGCGGCGGGTCCCGAGCCGGTCGTCGGGGTAGGCGAGCAGCAGGGACTGGGCCTGCCAGGCATGGGGACGCCAGGGCTCGGTGCGGGATGCCCGCGAGGTCTTCCTCTTCATGGTTTCGGCTCGACCTCTTCATCGTGGTCCGGGCCGGCTCCGCCGCCGGACGGTCCGCCCGGGAACAGGCCGGGCGGGGAGCCCTTGCCGTCCCAGTTGAGAAGGTTCACGCGGGTGGCCTTGTCGGTGGGCGTGCTCGGGGTGTCGGAGGTCTGGCGGTTGCTCAGGACGTGGAAGTTCTCCACCGCGATGGGGGCCGCCCCTCCGGAGGTCTCGCCGAAGGGTCCGGAGCCGCCCATACCGGGACCGCCCTCGTAGTCGAGGCTGCACTCGGTGGCCAGTTCCTCCAGCTGATGGGCCTGTTCGGCGTGGGCGGACGGGATGACGTACCGCTCGTCGTACTTGGCCAGGGCGAGCAGCCGGTACATGTCGTAGACCTGTTCGCCGGTCATGCCGACGGCCTCGGGAATGGCCTCGTCCGGTTCGCGGCCCATGTTGATGTCGCGCATGTACGCACGCATGGCGGCCAGGCGGCGCAGGACCGCGTCGACGGGTGCGGGGTCGCCCGCGGTGAAGAGCTGGGCGAGATAGTCGACGGGGATGCGCAGGGCGTCGACGGCGGCGAAGAGGGTGCGGTGGTCCTCGGCGTCCCGGCCGGTGTCGCGGACGGCGTCGACCACCGGGGACAGGGGCGGGATGTACCAGACCATGGGCATCGTCCGGTACTCCGGGTGCAGCGGCAGGGCCACCTTGTAGGTGTTGATCAGGGCATGGATCGGGGACCGCTGGGCGGCCTCGATCCAGTCCCGGGGGATGCCCGCCTTCTGGGCCGCGGCGATCACCCGTGGGTCGTCGGGGTCGAGGAAGACCTGTCGCTGGGCCTCGTACAGGCCGGTGTCGTCCGGGGTGGAGGCGGCTTCCAGGACGCGGTCGGCGTCGTAGAGAATGAGACCGATGTAGCGCAGCCGTCCCACGCAGGTCTCGGAGCAGACGGTGGGCAGGCCGACCTCGACGCGCGGGAAGCAGAACGTGCACTTCTCCGCCTTGCCGGTGCGGTGGTTGAAGTACACCTTCTTGTACGGGCAGCCCGTGATGCACATCCGCCAGCCGCGGCACTTGTCCTGGTCGACCAGGACGATGCCGTCCTCCTCCCTCTTGTAGATGGCGCCGGAGGGACAGGAGGCCGCGCAGGAGGGGTTCAGGCAGTGCTCGCAGATCCGCGGCAGGTAGAACATGAAGGTCTGCTCGAACTCGAACTTGATCTTCTCGGAGACCTGGTTGAGCAGAACGTCCTTGTCGCCGTGGTCGGGCGAGCCGCCGAGGTCGTCGTCCCAGTTCGCCGACCAGGCGATCTTCATGTCCTTGCCGGTGATCAGGGACTTGGGGCGGGCGACCGGGGTGTGCTCCTGGAGCGGGGCGTTGGTCAGGGTCTCGTAGTCGTACGTCCAGGGCTCGTAGTAGTCGTCGAGGGTGGGCAGGTTGGGGTTGGAGAAGATCTGGATCAGCTTCTTGAAACGGCCGCCCGCCTTGAGCCCCAGCTTGCCGTGCTTGTTGAGTTCCCAGCCGCCCTGCCAGGTGTCCTGGTCCTCGTAGCGGCGGGGATAGCCCTGGCCGGGGCGGGTCTCGACGTTGTTGAACCAGACGTACTCGACGCCGGTGCGGTTGGTCCATGCCTGTTTGCAGGTGACTGAACAGGTATGGCAACCAATGCACTTGTCGAGGTTCATCACCATCGCCATCTGGGCCATCACGCGTCCGATGGCGGCTTCGCCTCGGGGCATCAGTACGTCACCTCCTGGTTGTCGCGGCGGCGGATGACGGTGACCTCGTCGCGCTGGTTGCCGGTCGGGCCCAGGTAGTTGAAGGCGTACGACAACTGGGCGTAGCCGCCGATGAGATGGCTGGGTTTGATCAGCAGGCGGGTCAAGGAGTTGTGGATGCCACCGCGCCGGCCGGTGGTCTCGGTGCGGGGCACGTCGATGAGCCGGTCCTGGGCGTGGTGCATGTAGACGGTCCCTTCCGGCATGCGGTGCGAGACGATCGCGCGGGCGGCCACCACACCGTTGCGGTTGACCGCCTCGATCCAGTCGTTGTCGTGCACGCCGATCTTCGCCGCGTCCTCCTTGCTCATCCAGATCGTGGGACCGCCCCGCGAGAGGGAGAGCATGAACAGGTTGTCCTGGTACTCGGAGTGGATGGACCACTTGTTGTGCGGGGTCAGGTAGCGCACGGTCACGCCCAGTTCGCCGACGTCTCCGAGGCTCGGCTCGCCGAACAGGGCGTCCATGTTCAACGGAGGCCGGTAGACGGGGAGATGCTCGCCGAGTGCGGTCATCCAGTCGTGGTCGAGATAGAAGTGCTGCCGCCCGGTGAGGGTGTGCCAGGGCTTGAGGCGTTCGACGTTGACGGTGAACGGCGAGTAGCGGCGCCCGCCGGTCTCCGAACCGGACCATTCGGGACTGGTGATGACGGGGACCGGGGCGGCCTGGGTGTCGGCGAAGGTGATCTGCTTGCCCTCGTGCTCGGCCGCCAGGTCCGCGAGCCGGGTGCCGGTGCGGGCTTCGAGGGTGTGGAAGCCCTGGGTGGCGAGGTGGCCGTTGGTCGTGCCGGACAGGGCGAGGATCGCCTCGCAGGCCTGTGTGTCGCGGGCGATCGACGGGCGGCCGTCGGCTGTTCCGCCGCGCACGGTGCCGTTCTTGTGCCGCAGGTACTGCAGTTCGCGGTCGACCTTGAAGGTGAGGCCCTTGGTGGTGGCGCCCAGGGAGTCGAGCAGCGGGCCGAGGGCGCCCATCTTCTCGGCGACGGCCGGGTAGTCGCGTTCGACGGTGACGATTTTCGGCATGGTGCGGCCGGGTACCGGTTCGCACTCCCCCGCCTTCCAGTCACGCACCCGGCCGTGCGGGTTGGCCATCTCGTCGGGCGTGTCGTGCAGCAGGGGCGCCGCCACCACGTCCTTGCGGACGCCGAGATGAACGGCGGCCTGGCGGCTGAACTCCTTGGCGAGGGTGTGGAAGGCGTCCCAGTCGGTGCGGGTCTGCCACGGCGGGGCGATGGCCGGGTTGAAGGCGTGCACGAAGGGGTGCATGTCCGTGCTGGACAGGTCGTGCTTCTCGTACCAGGTGGCGGCGGGCAGCACGACGTCGGAGAAGACCGTGGTGCTGGTCATGCGGAAGTCCAGGGTCAGCAGCAGGTCGAGCTTTCCTTCGGGGGCCTCGTCCCGCCACACCACGTCCCGCGGCCTGGCCTCCGGCGGCGCCTCGGTGGCCCGCACGGACGCGTCGGTGCCCAGCAGGTGCTTGAGGAAGTACTCGTTGCCCTTGGCCGAGGAGCCCAGCAGATTGGCCCGCCAGATGGTCAACACCCGCGGGAAGTTCTCCGGGGCGTCCGGGTCCTCGCCCGCGAACCGCAGCCGCCCCGCCCTGAGCTCGTCCACCACGTGTTCGGCGACCGGGCGGCCCGCGGCGTCGGCGTCGTCCGCCAGGTCCAGCGGGTTGCGGTCGAAGGTCGGATACGACGGCATCCAGCCCATCCGCGCCGACTGCGCGATGACGTCCGCCGTGGTCTTGCCGGCGAACGGGCCACCGCTGCCCGGACCGGCCGCCGCGAGGGTGTCGGCGGAGAACGGGTCGTAGCGGAACTGGTCGGCGTGCAGGTACCAGTACGCGGTCTGGATCATCAACCGGGCCGGACGGTTCCAGTCGGCGGCGGTCGCGATCGCCGAATAGCCGGTGATCGGACGGACCTTCTCCTGGCCGACGTAGTGGGCCCAGCCGCCTCCGTTGACGCCCTGGCAGCCGGTGAGCGTGGTCAGCGCCAGGAAGGCGCGGTAGATGGTGTCGGAGTGGAACCAGTGGTTGGTGCCCGCCCCCATGACGATCATCGAACGCCCGCCGGACTCCTCGGCGTTGGCGGCGAACTCGCGGGCGATGCGGGCGGCCCGGCCGGCGTCCACTCCCGTGATCGCCGCCTGCCAGGCCGGGGTGTACGGCTCCTCCGCGTCCTCGTACGACGTCGGCCACCGGCCGGGCAGGCCGTCACGGCCCACTCCGTACTGGGCCAGCATCAGGTCGTACACCGTGGTCACCAGACGCCCGGCCACCCGCCGCACCGGTACCCCGCGCCGCAGTCGTCCAGCGCTGCCGTCCGGAGCGTCGAAGCGGGGCAGGCCGACCGTGACGGGTGGCTCGCCGCCGCCGTCGGCGGACAGCAGGGGGTCGGTGTCGCCGAGGTCGAGGTTCCATTTCCCGGCCCCGGCCTCGCCGTAGCGGTCGCCGAGTGTGCCGTTCGGCACCACCGGTTCCCCGGTGGCCGCGTCCAGCAGCACGGTACGGAACTGCGCGTGCTCGGCCTGGGCGGCCCCTCCGCCGAGGTCGGCGGCGGTCAGGAACTTGCCCGGCACGTAGGTGCCCGGTTCGGCCTCGGCCTCGTCGAGCGTGACCAGGAACGGCAGGTCGGTGAACCGCTTCACGTACGACGTGAAGTACTCCGTCCGCCGGTCGACGAAGAACTCCTTGAGGATCACATGGCCCATGGCCATCGCCAGGGCACCGTCGGTGCCGGGCTGGACGGGCAGCCACTCGTCGGCGAACTTCACGTTGTCCGCGTAGTCCGGCGCGACCGCGACGACCTTCTGGCCGCGGTAACGGGCCTCGACCATCCAGTGCGCGTCCGGGGTCCGGGTCACCGGCAGGTTGGAACCCCACATGATCAGGTATCCCGCGTCCCACCAGTCCCCCGACTCCGGCACGTCGGTCTGGTCACCGAAGACCTGCGGTGAGGCGACCGGCAGATCGGCGTACCAGTCGTAGAACGAGAGCATCGCCCCGCCGAGCAGGGAGTAGAAGCGGGCGCCGGCCGCGTGGGAGACCATCGACATCGCGGGGATCGGCGAGAACCCGGCCAGCCGGTCCGGCCCGTACTCCTTGATCGTGTGCACGTGCGCGGCGGCAACCATCTCCATCGCCTCGTCCCAGCTCGCCCGCACCAGGCCGCCCTTGCCGCGGGTCGCTTTGTAGCGCCGGGCCCGCTCGGGGTCGGAGACGATGTCCGCCCACGCCAGCACCGGGTCACCGAGGCGGGCCTTCGCCTCGCGGTACATCTGGAGCAGGACGCCACGGACGTACGGATAGCGGACCCGGGTCGGCGAGTAGGTGTACCAGGAGAAGGCGGCGCCGCGCGGACAACCGCGCGGCTCGTACTCGGGGCGGTCGGGGCCGACCGAGGGGTAGTCGGTCTGCTGGGCCTCCCAGGTGATGATGCCGTCCTTGACGTACACCTTCCACGAGCAGGATCCGGTGCAGTTCACCCCGTGGGTGGAGCGCACCACCTTGTCGTGCGACCAGCGGTCCCGGTAGAAGTCGTCGGCCTGACGGCCGCCCTTTTTGTGCAAGGTGCGGAGGTCTTTGGAGACCTCCGCCCGGGTGAAGTACCGGCGGCTGCGGACCAGCGCCTCCGACAGATCGCCGTCCATGCCTGGCCGCGCCTGTTCCCGGCTGGTATCCGTGCTCACCGTGCCACTCCGTTCCGGGCACAACGGGCCCGTTCGAATCGTGATCGGTTCCGGCCGCACATGGCACGACGACCGCTGCCTGCCCCGGGGTCAACAGTGGCACCACGATCGACATATGGCTCGTTGAAGGTCACCCGTCTGCCAGGGTGGCTGCGCGGGCGCCGCTGTACCTCACCCCAGCACAGACAGATCCCGTGCCCCCCACTCGTGAGTGGGGGGCACGGGATCTGCGTGGTGTGCTCCCGGCGGCCGGGAGCACGGCCCGGTCAGGCGGTCGGCCGGACCAGGGCGCCGCCCGCCTCGCTGCGCACGGCCTCGACCGCTTCCCAGTCCTCGGTGCCCAGGTTGGCCAGCGCGGCCGGGAAGACGCCGTCCTGCTCCTTGAGGATGTGATCGCGCAGCATCGCCATCGCCTCCATCAGGCGGTCCGGCCAGGCCGGGTCCGGGGGTGTGACGCCGTCCGCGGTCTCTGCCAGCACGGACTCGATGCGACGGTGTTCCGCCTCCAGGGCGGCGATCTGCTCGGGGAAGTCCTCGGCCAGGGCGGGGAACAGGCCGTGTTCCTCCACCTGGGTGTGCGGGCCGAGCACGGTGGCGATCTCCCGGGCGACCTCCGCCATCCGGGCCGCGCCGCCCTCCTGGTGGGCGGGGCGGAGGTGGCTGATCAGGCGGACGACCTCGTCGTGTTCGCGGGTCAGCTCGTCGATCGTCGCCAGGGACTGGCAGCCGCAGTACTCACACACCGGTCTTCTCCCTGTCCTTCGTTGCCGTCGGTCTCGTCCACTCGCCCTTACACGGCGTGGCCGGTCGGGCGAGGCTCGCCCACGCTTTCGGTGAGCGGCTTGCTCCCGCGGGCTTCCACAGCGGCGCGGACACCGGTGAGGGTGTAGATCAGCGCCGCGGTGGCCACGACCGCGAGGAGTGCGAGGCCGGCTGCGTACGTCCCGTACGCGCCGTACAGCGAGCCCATCACCAGCGGCGGCAGGAAGCCGCCGAGGCCGCCCGCGGCGCCGACCACACCGGTGACCGAGCCGACCTTGTTGGCCGGGGTCAGCAGCGCCACCAGGGCGAAGGTCGCTCCGCTGGCCGCACCGAGCGCGGCCGCCATGGCGAGGAAGGCCACGGTCCCCAGCGGCGCCAGCTCAGGGGTGGACGACTGCACGAGCGCTGCGGCCACCACCACGGCCAGCGAGCTGGCCAGTACCCGCACCGGGCCGATGCGGTCGGAGAGCCAGCCGCCTATGGGACGCATCGCCACCGCGAGCAGCACGAACCCGGCCATCCGGTTCGCGGCGTCGGCCTGGGTCAGGCCGTAGCCGGTCTTGAGGTAGGTGGGCAGGTAGACGGAGAAGGCGACGTAGCCGCCGAAGGCCACCGCGTAGAGCGCGGACGCCTGCCAGGTGATGCTCAGCCGGACGGTGGCGGCCAGCCGGCGGGCCAGCGGCTCGGTCGGTACGGTGCGGCCGGGTGCGTCGCGCAGCAGCAGCGCGGCGACGACGGCGTAGACGGCCAGGACCACGGCGGTGATCAGGAACGGTGTCGCCATGCCGTGCGCGTTGACCAGCTTCACGGTGGTCAGGGCGCTGATGGCGGTGCCGCCCATGCCCGCGCCGAAGATGCCGATGGCCAGGCCTCGCCGCTCGGGCGGGAACCAGGCGCTGACGAGGGGCACCCCGACGGCGAAGGCGGTGCCGCCGATACCGAGGAAGAACCCGCCGATCAGCAGCGAGGTGAGGGAGGAGTGCCCGGCCAGGCCGAGGTAGAGCACCGGCAGGATGGTGACCGCCGATACGATCGGGAACATGATGCGACCGCCGTACCGGTCGGTCAGCGCGCCGACCGGGATACGGCCCAGTGAGCCGACCACGACGGGCACCGCCACCAGCAGCGACTGCTCGAACGACGACAGGTCGAGGGTGTCCTTGAACCGTGGGCCGAGCGGGCTGACCAGCGCCCACGCCCAGAAGTTCACGGCGAAGCCCACGGTGGCCAGAGCCAGCATCAGCCACGCCTGCCGGGACACCGGAGCTCCCGACGGTGAGTTGCCACTGTTCGACTTCAACGGCTGGACCATGCTGTCCATCCCTTCCCTGTCACGGTGGTGCCGCAGCACCGAGATCGCGCTGGCACCGCAGGCCTCTCGCCGGCGGGCCGTAACCCCACTGGCCACCATGCGCCCCAGTCCCAGCCCACGCATGGGGCCATGAGTCCCGACCTCCCGGGCTGACAGTCCCTGATTCGGACCCGGCCGTTCCGCTACAAGGCCCCGGCCCTTCGCCTGCCCGGACTAGGGCCGACCGGCCCTACACGTTCCCGGCGCGCGGAGGGACGATGGTCCGATGTCCCAGGACGACGCCTTTCACGAACTCGACCGGCAGGAGTGCATACGCCTCCTGGCCAAGGTCCCGGTCGGCCGCGTGGTGTACACCCGGCAGGCACTGCCCGCGGTCCTTCCCGTCAACTTCTGCCTGGACACGGACAACTCCGTCCTGCTGCGCACTTCGTCGGCCTCGGACCTCGTCCGCGCCATCGACGGCGTCGTGGTCGCCTTCGAGGCGGACGAGTTCGATGCGGAGACCCGGTCCGGCTGGAGCGTGGTCGTCACCGGACGGGCCACCGTCGTGACCGATCCCGCCGAGCACGAGCGGTTGTCGCAGGTCGGCCCGACATCGTGGATGCCGTTGCGGAACGCGGTGTTCGTGCGGATCGAATCCGAGATGGTCACCGGACGTGACCTCAGGGGAGAACGCGGAACGGAGTGACGGCACCGTCCGCGCCGGCCGCCGGGCTTCAACCGCCCGCCGCGCGGACGAGACATGTGCCGACAGGGCTGCGCGGGCCGGCGCGCGCGGACGGGCCATACCCCGACGAGGCCGCCCGGTCGGCGCGCGAGCACACTGCGCGCCGACCGGGCGGAGTCAGCCAGTCGGTCCGGTCCGCTTATCGGTCCCCATCCGGGCAGCCTCCGGCTCCGGCCCCGTGACGGAGCCCGGTACGGGGTCTGCGCAGGCGCGCGGCGTGCGGCCCCCGCCCGTGCCGTAGCCGAAGCGGATCAGCACCTGCGGGCCGCACCGCCGCTTCGGTCCGGCCATCGCCGCCCGCAGGTCCGGCCACTCCATCGCCTGGTGCAGCACCGAGGTGCGCACACCGAGCCGGGTCGCCGTGAGGAGCACCCGCTCCAGCGCCTGCCCCGCCCTCAGCCAGTCCTCCCGCCAGTCGTAGGACGTCCACAGCAGGGCCACCTGGGCATGGCGTTCGAAACGCAGGGCGGGCAGTCGCGGCACGGACAGCCCGCCGGTGAAGTCCCGCACCGGCATCCGGCCGGACACGTCCCGCGGGCCCAGGGCTGTGATCGGAATGCCGTACGACGCGTCACCTCCCGGAACGGTGATCCAGGTGCGCTCCTCGTCCGCGCGAGCCGGGTCGGCGGCGTTACGGTCCTCGGCCGCCTGCGTCAGGCGCAACAGGCGCCGGGTCCCCATGATGTCGGGAACATCCAGGTGCGCGCCCTCGGCCCGAGCCGAGCCGGTCATCTCGGACACGATCGGTTCCGGTACCGGACGGCCGGTGAAGGGCATCCTGCTCGTGTGGCGACGCTCGACCTCCTCGTACAGCTCGCGCAAGGGCAGCTGCGCGTCCGCGCCAGGCTTGGTCAGCCGCACGGTGGCGAGCAGATCCGGATCGTCCGGGGCGGGACAGAGCCGGACGACCGGATCCCAGCCGAGGTGCTCGGCGGCCACCCGGAGGTTGAAGACGGCCGCGCCCACCGACAGGTGCTGGGCGCGCTGCCGGGGATCGGCCTTCGGCAGCTGCCGCTCTCGGTCGAGACGGACCTGGATCAGTCCGTTGTCCGGGTCCAGGCCGAACCGCCAGGGTTGTGTGTTGTGAATCGACGGCGCCGCCACCGCCGCGGCCAGCAGGGCGTGAACCGTTGCGGCGTCTACTTTCCGGGTCTGCATCGAGGCTCCTTCGCACCGTTCTCCCCCGTTGCGTCAACCCTGCGCCGTCGACCCGCTCAGGAGGAGGGTTGACCGGCCCACACCGCGGGCCATGCGGCCCTCAATCGGGACGGAGACTGCACAGGAAGGGCTCCTGACAGCCACAACGGTCGCGGTGATCACCGGCATATCGCCGCTGCTCACCATGGCGGCCGAGCCCCTGGCAGCGGAACAGGATGTCTTCCGTGATCAGCCAACAGGGCGTCCCGCGGAGCGAGTTCGTCATCGCGGACGGATTGGGTCCGGCCGACGTCCAGCACGTTCACCGCGAGGCGCTCCATGTCCTGCGCTCCGACGTCGACTCAGCCGTCCTCGACGCCTACAGCGGCGAACCTTGGCCGCCTGCCGTACTGAACTCCTACGAACGCGCATTGTCCCTCGCCCGTGAGCAGACCGTCGGCGGCACTCGTTCCCGGCGGGGCGGCCTCGGCATGGGAATCGACATCGACGTGCGCGACGACGAGCAGTTCGGCGTGCTCCTGGACCTGGTTCCTTACACGATCAACGCGGACGGCTGGCAAGGCGACTGCTTGATATTCGGCGCCAGCGACACAGGAACCTCCCTGTGCATCGCCGTCACTCAAGAGCAGGAGACAGCGCTTCTTTCCCGACTGGCCGCACTGGGGGTCTCCTCGCCGGTCCTCGCCCCCTGCCACAGCGAAGGCGACACCGGAGTGTGTTCGGGGTTCGGACGCGCAGGGCCGAACAAGTTCGGTTATCACGTGGAGCCACCTGGTCAGTGACCCACTTCAGCCACTCACTGTGGCTGCCATCGCTGTCGTGCCCCACCGGAACAGCCGGTGTGGGCCGGGTCAAGTGGCAGGCAGGGCGGTGGCGAGCAGGACGACGCCGAGTGAGCCGACGAGGGAGACGACCGCCAGGGACCGGGCCAGTTCCGGGCGGCCCCTGGATTGTGCGATGCCGTGTCCCGCCGCCGCGATCATCACCACGGCGAACAGGGCGAGTTTGGCCGCGAGGGTGCGGCCGTAGCCGGGCTCGGCGAGCGAGGCCCACGTGACGCCCCGGTGCCAGGCCATGGCCCAGCCCGTGCCCAGTTGTACCGGCAGGAACACGGCGCCGGTCAGCATCCCGAACCGGCGCCCCGCCGCCGAGGTGAAGCGGTCCTTGGCCTCCGGGGCGAGCAGACGGCGGGCCAGCGGCAGGATCACCAGGGACAGTGCCAGCTGCCCGCCGACCCACAGGACGGCGCCCGCCACATGCGCGAATCGCACCAGGGACCACCAGCCGACGGTGTCCATCAGTCGCTCACCTCCACCATGCCGTGGGCGCCGGCCTCGGCATGGCGCATGTCGTGGTCGACGAAGGCGTAGTGCCCGGCCTCGGGGAACGTCGTCTCGACGAAGCCGCCCTGCGCCGTGGCCAGGTCCAGCACCTGCGAGCCGCCCGCCTGGTCCGGCCGGAGCAGATAGGCGCCCTCCTTGTACACGGTGTCGAAGACGGTGCCGACGATGTGGAAGGCGATGCCGTCGCTCGGCCCGGCCGCGACCACCCAGAAGCGGGCCCGTTCGCCGGCCTTCGCCTTCAGGGGCCGCTGGGTGTACTGGTTGGCGATGCCGTTGAACACCCAGGCGTCCGGGGTGTCCTGGCGCATCTTCGTCACCTGGGCGGTGCTGCCCGGCGTACCGAGGTAGAGCTCGGAGGAGACCAGCACGTATTCGTGGTCGACCTTCTTCAGGCCGGGCGGGTCGATGACGACGGCGCCGTACATGCCGTTGCCCATGTGCTGGAGCATCGGTGAGGTGCTGCAGTGGTACAGCCAGGCTCCGGCCTTCCCTGCGCGGAATCGGTAGACCAGGCGTTCGCCGGACTGGATCGTGCGCATGGGTCCGTCGGGGGCGAGGGAGCCTGCGTGGAAGTCGATGCCGTGGCCCATACCGGTGTCGTCGTTGACGAGGGTGACCTCGAAGACGTCGCCGACCTTGCCGTGCAGGGTGGGGCCCGGCGCGGTGCCGCCGAAGGTCCACATCTGCTGCTTCACGCCCGGGGCCACCTCGATCTCGGTGTGAGCGGCGTGCAGCTCGGCCTTGTGCACCGTGCCGCCGGGCGCGGGGGCCAGGTCGGCGGTGCGCGGCCGCCAGCCTGCGGAGAAGTCGGCGGAGAGGTCCAGGCCGCCGTCGGTGGCGGCCGGCATGTGTCCGTCCTGTCCCATCGACATATGTCCGGTGCTGTCCGTCGCCGTGTCATCCTTCTTCACGACGATGTCCAGGGTCATCCCGGCCGCCCGGTGGCCCGGCAGGGTGCACCACGCCTGGCGGTCCGCGGTGACCGCTCCGAGGTCGATCACCCGGCTCTGCCCCTTGCCGAGCATGGGTGTGGCGGGACCGTCCTGCACCTTGAGGTCGTGCCGCTGGGGGGCGGTGTTGGTGACCTTGAGACGCAGGTCGGTGCCTGCGGCGACCTCGATCCGGGCCGGGCGGATCCGCATGTCGGCCAGTATCACTGCGACGGTACGGGTGGCTCCGGAGCCACCGCCCGCAGCCCCGGCAGCGACGTCCGAACCGCCCGTGCTGCCACCGCTGTTCGCCACCAGCACGGCCAGCACGGTCACCACGGCACCCGCTGCGGTACCCCACAGCACGGGACGCCGCGCCGCACCGGCCCCGCCGGCCGCCCGCAGGAGACCGCGGCCGCCGCGGACGAGCAGGGACACCACCAGGGCGAGGAACGCGGCGCCGGCCGTCCCGGCGAGCAGCGCGCCCGCGGCGCCGGCGGGGTGGGGCAGCGGCAACGCCAGAAGGGCGACGCCGAGGTTGAGGACCGCCAGCCGCAGCGGCCAGTACCGCTCGAGTACCGCCCGCAGCGCGGCCCGGTCCTTGGGGCCGGAGGAGAGCACGACGGGGAGGAGATAGGTCAGGGCCCCGACGAGGACCTGGGCGACCAGCCCGACGAGTAGCACCGGGACCAGGGACCCGATGTCGTCCTGTACCTCGGCGAGCGGCCGCGCGACCAGAAGCCCCAGGTCCACGGCCACGCCGACGGCCAGCCATCCCATGGCCGCGGCCAGCGTCCACGCGGCGGCCGCCGAGATCGCGGGCCTCCTGCGCACCGTACGGGCGAACAGGTGGCCCGTGACAGCGACGCCGGCCGCGTACAGGGCCATGCCTAGTGCGGCGGCGGGGCGCCATCCGGCCGCCAGTCCGGCGACCGCGGTCAGCAGGCCGCCCCCGGTCAGCACCAGCACCCGTCGGGCCAGCCGGGTGGTGTGCTCGGCCATGCGCACGCCCAGCACAGTGGGCCAGAGCATGAACAGCGTGCCCAGCACGGGCAGCCCGATCCAGCCGAGGAGTGTCACGTGCACGTGGGCCAGCTTCAGCCCGGTGTAGTGCTGCGGGCCGGCCCTGCCGGTGGCCAGCAGCCAGCCCAGGACCGCGCCGACGATCAGCGCCGCCGCGGCGGCCCGGTAGTAGTCGGCGATCGGGGCGAGCCGTCCGCCCAGCGCTCCCCGCCCCATGCGAACCAGCACCACCAGGTGCGCGGTGATCGCGGCGACCAGCAGCGCACACCCGGCACCGGTCAGGACGGGCAGGTCCGCCCACACGCCGCTGAGGACACCCACGACCCCGATGTTGACGCCGGCCAGCCGGGCGTTGCTCCACCGCCGGTCGGGCAGCCGGGTGTGGAGCATGGCGACTGCGAAGTGCTCGCTCCACACCACGATCGCCGTGGTCGCGGCACCGAGCAGAAACAGGTGGATCGCCAGCCAACGGGCCACTGGCAGCGTCTGCTGGACGCTAGCCGCCAGCAGCGCGAGCGCCGCCCAGGCCGCGACCAGACCGTGGGCGGCCAGGTGACGGCCGCGCTGTCCGGACGCCTTGAACCTGCTCGGCGGGCGGGTAGCGTCGGCAGCCGGGTCATCGTTCTTGCTGTGCACGGTGCTCCTTGCCGCCCGGGGCGGCGGTCGGACGGGGACGAACAGGCTGCTCGGTGCGAGCGGTCCCGGCCCGCAGCGCGGCCAGTTCCCGCTGGTAGGGGAAGGACCCGGGGACGTAGCCGCACCACGGCTCCTCGGCGTACGGGTCGCCGGTGACGCCGTAGGCGCGAGAGCGGGAGCCGCCGCAGACGTGGCGGAACTCGCACGCCCCGCACCTGCCGCCCAGCCGGTCGGCGTCCCGCAGACCGGTGAACAGTTCGGAGGTGCGGTAGATCTCCGTCAGCGGCCGCTCGCGCACGCTGCCCGCGCCGAGCGGCAGGAACCCGCTGGGGTGGACGGATCCGGTGTGGGAGACGAAGACGAATCCGCGGCCCGCGTTGACGTCGAGCGGCGGACGCCGTACCCGGCGCACGTCGGTGGCAAGGCCCAGGTCGGCGACCCGGTCACGCAGCTCCTTGTACAGCGGGCCGAGTCCCAGTACCGCGAGATGGTCGTCGCCCTTGTCCGCGAGGATCTGGCGCTGGAGCGCGACCCGGCGGAAGTGATGGGCTTCGGTGGTCTTGGCGGGGATGGTCACACCTACGTCGTAGACGAAGTTGAGAATGTCCTCGACCTCGCCGGGCGTCAGCACGCCGAGGCTGCGGCCCCGGCCGGTGGGCACCAGGAAGAAGGCGCTCCACAGCATCGCCCCGTGCTCGGCGACCAGGCGGACGATGTCGGGGAGGTCGTGCAGGTTGTGCCGGGCTACCGTCGTGTTGATCTGCACCTTCATACCGAGGGCGCGTGCCGTGTCCCAGGCGTCCAGGGTCCAGCGGAACACGCCGGGCACCCCGCGGAAGGCATCGTGAAGTTCGGCGGTGGAGCCGTCCAGGCTGAGGGAGAGCCCGGACGCGCCCGCGGCGTGCACGGCGCGCAGTCGCTCCTCGGTGAGCGTCGGGGTGCCGGAGGGCGAGACGGCGACCCGGACCCCGATTTTCCTGCCGTAGGCGATGAGGTCCGTCAGGTCGGGGCGCTGGAAGGGGTCCCCTCCGGTGATCACGAACAGGGGGGCCGGCTGCCCGAAGGCGGCCACCTGGCGCAGCAGGTCCTGCGCGGCGACGGTGTCCAGCTCCCGCGGGTCGCGGTCGGGCACGGCCTCGGCACGGCAGTGGAGACAGGCCAGCGGGCAGGCCCGGGTGGACTCCCAGATGACGATGAACGGCCGCTGCCCCGCGTCGTGGCGCTGGCGGCGGATGGCATGCGTGGCGGCGCTCATCGCGCGGTCCTTCCCGGCGTCCTGCGGCTGTGTCCGGCCGCCCCGGAATCGGGGCAGACGAGGCGGGCGGCCGGACGGTGACCGGACCGGACCGCGCGCGGCTCCCACCGTGAGCGGCAGCGGTGGGATCGGCCTCGATGGCGGGCGATGTGGTCGTGCACGGGGTTCCTCCGGATCGGTCGCCGTCAGCATCCACCGGCGGCGGTGGTCGGCGCGGCGGCCGATGGTCTTCTCGGACGGGGCCGATGGTCCCTTTTCTGATGGGCGCACAGGGCCGACGGTCCCCGTTCGCGGCAGGCGTACAGGGCCGGACGGACCGTCGGAAGGGTGGCGGGCGGGAGTCCGGACCGCCTGGGCGCCGCCGGGTGTTCAGGAACGGTTCGGGGAGCGGGGTGCCAGGGTGTCCGCGGTGGCGACCAGTGCGATGCCCAGGCCGGTCAGTGCGGCGCCCAGGCCGGTGACGAGGGTGGTGATCTGCCATGCCTGGTAGGCGGACATCAGCGAGGCACGCAGGGACTGGCCCATGAACGCGGTCTGGCGCAGCTCGGAGAGCTGCTCGTCGTCGCCGCCGGCGGCGTGCAGCGCGGCGGTGATCTCCGCATAGGCACGGCCGCCGGTGGCCCGGTCGAGATTGCCCTTGATGAACTGGGCGTAGGCGTGCGCCTCGGCGCCGGTTTCCACCGGCTGGCCGGCGTAGGCCTTGAGTTCGGCGGGCAGCCCGCGGTCGGGGAAGGTGATCTTCTGAGCGGCCAGTTCTGTACGGATCTCCTTCCTGCCGCTGCGTCCGCGCACCAGCATGACCGGTCCGGCCACGGCCAGCGCGACGCCGACCGTCCCGAGCAGGGTGCCGGCCCGACGATGTGTTCCGTCCATGGCGTGTCTTCCTTCTTTCCTCATGTGCATGCGTCGTGCTCGCGTGGTGCTCGCGGGTACGGCGGGTGCGCGCACCCGCCGTACGTGAGCGACGTCCGCCCGCTGCCGGGAGGGGGCGGTGGCGCCGCGTCAGTGGTGGCTGAGCCGCAGCCGCCACGCTTCGGGGCCGCGTTCCAGGTACTCCACCGAGAAGATCCCGGGGTTGCGCTGCTCGATCTGCGCGAGGAGCGGCAGCGGGTCGTGCGGTGCGACCAGCACCATCGCGGTGCCCGCCGGGACGGCGTCGAGAGCGCCGAACACGGTGGCGTGGCGCAGGGCGTGCGGAACTTCCCGTACATCCAGCTCGGGCTCCGCGCCCTCTTCCGCACCGCCGCAGCCGCACACTCCGCCGCAGCCGCCGGTCTCCTCGATCAGTTCTTCCCGCATGTCCTGTCCTTTCTCGGTGTTCCGGGTTTCATGGGTGCCCTCGGCGGACGTGTCCTCCGCGAGCCGTTGGTGCATGTCCGCGAGCAGATCCGCGAGCGAGATCCCGGGCGTCATGGCGAGCAGCGGCAGCACGAGGCCGTTCTCCTTGGCCAGGTGCTCCTCGAAGAACACCTGCAGGGCACGGGCGTCGGCCGCCGAACCTGCCGGGGTGGGCGCCGCGCGCAGGGAGTCGACGAGCGCGGTCAGACAGCGGTGTTCGCCGATCAGACTCTCGACGAGCAGCCGTGTCTCGGGCAGGCCGTGGGCGGTGGGGTAGAGCGCGGCCTCCTCGGCGGCGGCGTGCGGCAGCAGCGAGCGGTCGCAGAAGGCCAGCAGGCCTAGGTGGATCTCCTTGGCGGCGCCCAGGTCCTGGTCCACGGCCGTGAGCAGCATCTTCACCCGCCCGGCCAACTCTCCCGCGAGGCGGGCATGATGCGCCGCGGCGGCTTCGAGGGCCGCGGCGTCCTCGGGGGCCGAGGCGAGGGTGAGCACACTCATGACGGTGTCTCCAGGAAGTCGGCGGTCGGCTCGGCCGACCGGTTCGGGCGGGGAGGGCGTTCCGGGGTCCGGTGCCGGGGAGGGCGGATGCTGCGTCCGGCCGCGGTGGAGCGGCCGGACGCACGGCCGAACCGGGCGACACGGGCCGTACGCGCTGTGCCTGTGGCGGCCGGGGACGAAGGAGAGGTCGCCTGGCAGGCACGGCATGCGATGGCCCGGACGGACGGCCGTCTGCGGTTCGGACGGACGGCCGTCTGCGGTTCGGACGGACGGCCGTCTGCGGTTCGGTCGATGCCCAGCATGCAACTCCGGCCACACCCGACCAGGCGGCCGACCGGACCTGGCACCGGGACCGTTCGGCCCTATTGCGACCGCTCAGAGTGGGCCGGAAAGCGGTCCGGCAGGGACCGCCGGACCCAGGTACGCCGAGGTCCGTGGCACCTAGCGTCCCAGCCATGGAGAACGATCAGAACGTACGACGGCAGGCGTCGCGCGCCGGTCAGGACTGGCCGCTGGCCGCCCGGCGGCTGCTCACCCGCCGTGAGGTGTCGTCCGACGGCCGCGCCGTGTTCGGCGAGAGCGACCCGAAATGGGAGAGTTTCTACCGAGACCGGTGGGCGCACGACAAGGTCGTACGGTCCACGCACGGCGTCAACTGCACCGGTTCCTGCTCATGGATGGTGTACGTCAAGGACGGCATCATCACCTGGGAGCACCAGGCCACCGACTATCCGTCGATCGGCACGGACTGCCCCGAGTACGAGCCGCGCGGCTGCCCGCGCGGCGCCTCGTTCTCCTGGTACACCTACTCCCCCAGCCGGGTCCGCTACCCCTATGTGCGCGGCACGCTGCTGAAGCTGTGGCGCGAGGCACGCAAGCGGCTCGGCGACCCGGTCGCCGCCTGGGCGGAGATCACGTCCGACCCGGCGAAGGCGCGGGCGTACAAGCGGGCCCGCGGCAAGGGCGGTCTGGTGCGCGCCGGCTGGGACGAGGTGAGCGAGTTGGTCGCGGCCGCCCACGTCCACACGGTCAAGGCGTACGGTCCGGACCGGGTGGCGGGCTTCTCGCCGATCCCGGCGATGTCGATGGCGTCGTTCGCGGCCGGTACCCGGTTCATGTCGCTGATCGGCGGCACGCTGCTGTCGTTCTACGACTGGTACGCCGACCTGCCGGTCGCCTCCCCACAGGTCTTCGGCGACCAGACCGACGTCCCCGAGGCCGCCGACTGGTGGAACGCCGGCTACCTGATCATGTGGGGCTCCAACATCCCCGTCACCCGCACGCCCGACGCGCACTTCCTCACCGAGACCCGCTACAACGGCGCGAAGGTCGTCGCGGTCAGCCCCGACTACGCCGACAACGTCAAGCACGCCGACGAATGGCTCTCCCCGCACCCCGGAACGGACGGGGCGCTGGCGATGGCCATGGGCCACGTGATCCTGCGCGAGTTCCTGATCGACCGCGAAGTGCCGTACTTCCAGAAATACTTGAGGACGTTCACGGACGCTCCGTTCCTGGTGACCCTGCGCGAGCACGCGCTGGGGCTGGTGCCGGACGGGTTCCTGACCGCCGCCGACCTCGGGCACGACGAGGGGGCCGAGGAGAACGCAGGGTCCAAGACCGTTCTCCTGGACAGCGCGACGGGCGAACCCGTGGTGCCGAACGGTTCGCTCGGCTTCCGCTGGGGAGAGACCGGCGCGGGCCGTTGGAACCTCGACCTCGGCGATGTCGTGCCCGAGCTGAGTCTGCTGGAGCGGGCCGAGGACACGGTCGCCGTCGTGCTGCCCCGGTTCGACGAGGGCGCCACCGAAGGTGGCTCGACGATGGTGCGCGGTGTTCCCGTTCGCAGGATCGGCGGGCGGCTCGTGACCACGGTGTTCGACCTGATGCTGGCCCAGTACGGCGTGGCTCGTCCGGGCTTGCCGGGCTCCTGGCCCTCGTCGTACGAGGACGCGTCCGAGCCGTACACGCCGGCCTGGCAGGAGACGATCACCTCGGTCCCGGCCGAGCAGGCGGCCCGGATCGCCCGGGAGTTCGCCCGCAACGCCGAGCGCACCAACGGCCGTTCGATGATCGCGATGGGCGCGGGCACCAACCACTGGTTCCACTCCGACACCATCTACCGGGCCTTCCTCGCGCTGACCACCATGACCGGCTGTCAGGGCGTCAACGGCGGCGGCTGGGCCCACTACGTCGGCCAGGAGAAGGTCCGCCCGGTCACCGGGCAGCAGCACCTGTCGTTCGCCTTCGACTGGCAGCGGCCCACCCGGCACATGGCCGGCACCTCGTACTGGTACCTCAACACCGACCAGTGGCGCTACGAGGCCATCGGGCCCGACGAGTTGGCGTCGCCGCTGGGCGAGGGCCGCTTCGCGGGCAAGTCCACCGCCGACTGTCTGGCCCAGGCGATCCGGATGGGCTGGACCCCCGGCCATCCCGGCTTCAACCGCAACCCGCTCGACCTCACCGACGAGGCGGCCGCCGCCGGGCGTCCGGTCGCCGAGCACATCGTCGACGAACTCAAGTCCGGGCGGCTGCGGTTCGCGGCCGAGGACCCCGACGACCCCGCCAACTTCCCCCGCGTACTGACTGTCTGGCGGGCCAACCTGCTGGGCTCCTCCGGCAAGGGCAACGAGTACTTCCTGCGCCATCTGCTGGGCACGGACGCGGCGGTCCGCTCCGAGGAGACCCCGCCCGAGGCACGCCCGCAGGACGTGGTGTGGCGGGAGGAGGCCCCCGAGGGCAAGCTCGATCTGCTGGTCACCATGGACTTCCGGATGACCTCGACCAGCCTGCTCTCCGATGTCGTCCTGCCGGCCGCGACCTGGTACGAGAAGGACGACCTGTCCAGCACGGACATGCACCCCTTCGTGCACGCCTTCACCCCGGCCATCCCCCCGCCCTGGCAGGCCCGCACCGACTACGACATGTTCCTGACCATCGCCGACAAGTTCAGCGAACTGGCCGGTGAGCACCTCGGCACCCGCACCGACGTCCTGGCCGTCCCGCTGCTGCACGACACCCCCGATGAACTCGCCCAGCCCGGCGGGGTCGTACGGGACTGGAAGGCTGGCGAGTGCGAGCCGGTCCCCGGCCGGACCATGCCCAAACTCGTCGTCATCGAGCGGGACTACGCGGCGGTGGCACAGAAGATGCGCGCCATCGGCCCGCTCCTCGACACCCTGGGCACCACCACCAAGGGCGTCACCGTCCACCCGAACCAGGAACTGGACGACCTCCGGCGCCGCAACGGCACCGTCCGGGACGGAATCGCCGCCGGGCGGCCCTCGCTGGCCACCGCCTCCGACATGTGCGAGGCAATTCTCGCCCTGTCCGGCACCACCAACGGGCGCCTCGCCACCGAGGGCTTCCGTGAACTGGAACGGCAGACCGGCAGCAAGGGTCTCGTGGAACTCGCCGCCGAACGGGAGGGTGAGCGCATCACGTTCGCCGACACCCGCACCCAGCCCCGCGCCGTGATGACGTCGTACGAGTGGTCGGGCAGCGAGGCCGGCGGACGGCGCTACTCCGCCTTCGTCATCAACAAGGAGCACAAGAAACCCTGGCACACCCTCACCGGACGGCAGCACTTCTTCGTGCAGCACGACTGGATGGCCGAATTCGGCGAGCAACTCCCGGTCTACCGGCCACCGTTGAACACACCCCGGCACTACGGCGACGATCAGCTGCATGAGGACGGCCGGGCGGAGGTCACGGTCCGCTATCTGACACCGCACTCGAAGTGGTCCATCCACTCCAACTACCAGGACAACGCGCACATGCTCGCGCTGTCCCGTGGCGGCCCGGTCATCTGGATGTCCACCGCCGACGCCGAGAAGATCGGCGTCAAGGACAACGAGTGGATCGAGGCCTACAACCGCAACGGCGTCGTCGCCGCCCGCTCCGTGGTCAGCCACCGCATGCCCGAGGGCACGGTGTACATGTACCACGCCCAGGACCGCAACGTGAACGTGCCGAAGACCGAGGTCAGCGGCAAGCGCGGCGGCATCCACAACTCCCTGACCCGCCTGCTGATCAAGCCCACCCATCTGGCGGGCGGCTACGCCCAGTTCACGTACGCCTTCAACTACTACGGCCCGACCGGCAACCAGCGCGACGAGGTCACGGTCATCCGCCGTCGCTCGCAGGATGTGGAGTACTGATATGCGCGTCATGGCTCAGATCGCCATGGTGATGAACCTCGACAAGTGCATCGGCTGCCACACCTGCTCGGTCACCTGCAAGCAGACGTGGACCAACCGCACCGGCGTCGAGTACGCCTGGTTCAACAACGTCGAGACCAAGCCCGGCGTCGGCTACCCCCGTCGCTACGAGGACCAGGAGCACTGGAAGGGCGGCTGGATGCTCGACAAGCGCGGACGGCTCGTCCTGCGCTCCGGGGGACGCCTCAAGCGACTGCTGTCGCTGTTCTCCAACCCCGATCTGCCGTCCATCGAGGACTACTACGAGCCGGTCACCTACGACTACGACAACCTGGTGAGCGCCCCGGCAGGCCCGGACATGCCGGTGGCCCGCCCCCGTTCGGTCCTCACCGGCAAACCCACCGCCATCACCTGGGGTGCCAACTGGGAGGACGGCCTCGGCGGCGCGGGCGAGAACGCCGGCGCCGACCCCAACCTCACCGGGGAATGGGCAGAGAAGGTGAAGTTCGAGTTCGAGCAGACCTTCCTCTTCCATCTCCCCCGCCTGTGCGAGCACTGCCTCAACCCGGCCTGTGTGTCGGCGTGTCCGTCCGGCGCGATGTACAAGCGGGTCGAGGACGGCATCGTCCTGGTCGACCAGGACCGCTGCCGCGGCTGGCGGATGTGCGTGACGGCGTGCCCGTACAAGAAGGTGTACGTCAACCACGCCACCGGCAAGGCCGAGAAGTGCACCTTCTGCTTCCCGCGCATCGAGGCCGGACAGCCAACCGTCTGCTCCGAGACCTGCGTCGGCCGTCTGCGTTACCTCGGACTGCTCCTCTACGACGCCGACCGCGTCGGCGAGGCCGCGGCCACCCCGGACGAGAAGGACCTGCTGGACGCCCAGCGCGGCGTCTTCCTCGACCCGCACGACCCCGAAGTCATCGCGGCCGCACGGGAGTCCGGCATCCCCGAGGACTGGCTGGACGCAGCCCGCCGCTCCCCGGTGTACGACCTGGTCATGCGTTACAAGGTGGCACTGCCGCTGCATCCGGAGTACCGCACCCTGCCGATGGTCTGGTACGTGCCCCCGCTGTCGCCCGTGCTGGACGCCGTGGACGCGGCGGGCGGGAACCAGGACGACCCGGACCATGTCTTCGCCGCCGTCACCCGGCTGCGCATTCCGCTGGAGTACCTGGCGGAACTGTTCACCGCCGGAGACGCCGACGTGGTCGGCGGAGTGCTGATGAAACTCACCGCACTGCGCTCGTTCATGCGCGAACGCACCCTGGGCGAGGAGGGCGACGAGGCGGTGCTCAAGGCCGTCGGCCTCACCGCCCGGGACGCGGAGGACATGCACCGCCTGCTCGCGATCGCGAAGTACGCCGACCGCTATGTCGTCCCCGCCGCGCACAAGGAGGACGCGGCCTCCCTCAGCGCGATGGAGAACCGCTGCCCGGTCGAGTCGTCCGACGCACCGGACGACAACGGTGGCGGACGCGTGATGCTCGGGATCCCCACCCTGCGCCGCAAGAACACCGGAGACCGACCGTGAGCCCCCTGCCCGCAAGCATTCCCGCCCTCGTCCGCACCCGCGTCCGGGCGGCCGTACGCCGCCCGGCCCGGCTCACGCCCGAGGAGGCCGAGGCACGCACGCTGCTGCTGCGGATGTGCTCGCTCCTTCTCCAGTACCCGGACGACGAACTCACCGCCGCCCGGCCCGCCCTGACGGACACCGTCGAGGCGCTGCCGCCCTCACCCGCAGCCCAACACCTCGCCGGCTTCACCGCCTGGTTCACCTCCCAGGAGCCGGATGCGCTGGAGCGCCATTACGTCGAGATGTTCGACCTGCGCCGCAAGAGCAGCCTCTATCTCACCTACTACCTGCACGGCGACACCCGCCGACGCGGTATGGCCCTGCTCACCCTGAACCAGCGGTACAAGGCCGCCGGTTGGGACACCGACGGGGGTGAACTGCCCGACCACCTCCCGGTCGTGCTGGAGTTCGCCGCCCTGACCGGCACCGGCGCGGGCGAGGCACCGCTGCGGCAGCACCGGCGCGGACTGGAGCTGATCCACCGGGCTTTGGACGACGCAGACTCCCCCTACCGGCATGTTCTGGGGGCGTTGCTCACCCTGCTCCCGCCGCCCACCGAGGCGGACCGGGCCGCGGTGGCCCAGCTGGTCGCCGAGGGGCCGCCCAACGAGGAGGTCGGACTCGACCCCTACGGGACGTACGGGGAGGGGGAGTTCGCCCCTCCGGGCACGTTCGTGCCCCCGGTACCCGCCCCGCCGACCCGTATGCCGTCCCACCCGACCAGCCGTACGGAAGGCCCCCGATGAACGCCCCCCTCCACCCCCTGGCCGCCGCTTCCGTGAGCGGCGCCGATCTGCTCCTGTGGGTCGCGGTCCCGTACATCTGTCTCGCGGTGTTCGTGGTCGGGCACATCTGGCGTTACCGGCAGGACCAGTTCGGGTGGACCTCCCGCACCAGCCAGCTCTTCGAACACCGCTGGCTGCGGTGGGCCAGTCCGCTGTTCCACCTGGGTGCCTTCATGGTGATCGGCGGGCATGTCGTGGGGCTCGCGATCCCCGACTCGTGGACCGAGGCCGCGGGCATCTCCGAGCACGCCTATCACACGACGGCCGTCTGGGCGGGCTCGGTGGCGGGCGTTGCCATGGTCACGGGGCTCGGCATGCTGTGCGCCCGACGGCTGCTGACCCGGCGGATCCGACTGGGCACCGACCGCAGCGACAAGCTTCTCTTCCCGCTGCTGTCCGCCACCGTCCTGCTGGGCATCACCGCCACCGCCACGCACAACGTCTTCGGCCCCGGCTACGACTACCGAGCCACCATCTCCGTGTGGTTCCGCGGCCTGTTCACCCTCCAGCCGCAGCCCGAGGCGATCTCCGGGGCTCCGCTGCTGTTCCAGCTGCACGCCCTGACCGCCTGTCTGCTCTTCGCCGCCTGGCCGTTCACCCGTCTCGTGCACGTGTGGAGCGCGCCCATCGGATACCTCGCCCGGCCGTACCTGGTGTACCGCAGGAGGGCCGCACCGGCGACAGCCCCGACGGCAGCGAGCCGGACCCGGCGGGCCTCCCACTCCGGGCGAACCCGATGAGCCAGGGTCCCGCGCTCTCGACGCAGTCCACGACCGCCGCGGCCACGCACACAGCGGGCGCCGCCCGCCGGACAGGCCTGGTGATGCTCCTCGCCGGAATCGTCGGCTGGCTCGCCTCCTTCCAACTGACGGTGGACGACTGGCGGTTGCTCCGCGACCCCACCTATCAACCGCCGTGCAACATCAGCCCGGTCGTGAGCTGCGGCAGCGTCATGTCCAGCTCGCAGGGCAGTCTGTTCGGCTTCCCCAACATGCTGCTCGGGCTGGGCGCCTTCGCCGCCGTGGCCGCCCTGGGCGTCGCCGTCCTCACCGACGCGCGACTGCACCGCGGGCTCTGGCTCGCGCTGGACGCCGGGGCGCTGGTGGGGGTGGTGTTCGTCCACTGGCTGATGGTGCAGTCACTCTACGAACTCAACAAGATTTGCCCCTATTGCGCCGGCGTGTGGATCGCCACCATCGGACTGTTCTGGTGCGTCACCGTGCACTGCCTGGAACGCGGAATCCTCCCCGCTTCACGGCGCGTGCTGGCGATCGTCAGGGACACACACTGGATGCTGCTCGGCGCCTGGTACGGGGTGATCGCGCTGCTCGTCCTCACCCGCTTCTGGCCGTACTGGAGCAGCTTGCTGTGACCGACGGCAGAAGTCGACGCCCAGACAACTCACAGATCACACGCACGAAAGACACCACGGGCTGTGCGCGGCGGTCCGGCTTGGCAGTCACCGCTGAACAGAGAGCCAGTCCTTCCGGCGGCCGTTCTGCCACGCCCTGAGGCCGGACCAGCGCAACGATCCGACCGAGCGGCAACTGCTGTGCTCACGGGCCGGCGCGGACGGGTTGCCCCTTGCGCGTCCGGCCCGTGCCCGCTGGGCGCGGCGGACTGCACAGCGCGCCCTCGATCGTGGTGGTGACAGCCGAGCGTGGGGACCGGAGCCGGGCGGACGACACAGCCGGGGTACTCATCCGCCCGATCAGAACCTCCGGGATCCGTGCACCGCCGCAGGTCGGGTCCAGTGTCCGCCGCCCCTGGCTCCTGCCCGCTGCTACGAACCGTCCGCGTGCACCGCGTACACGTAGCGCTTGTTGACGTATTCGCCCAGGTTCCAGATCACGGACTCGCTGAAGGCCCAGCCGGAGGCCCCGCTGCTGTGGTAGCTGAGGTCTTCGCAACCGATGACCAGGTCGCACACCGCGCCGGCCGTCGAAGCCCCGGAGGTGAAGCTGCGCAGGGTTCCCTTGGTGGAGGTGCCGTCGCTGGCGGAGAGATAGTGCTTGCTGTTGCGGGACACCACGCCCTGGATCTTCTGCTGGCTGACGGTGACGGCCTCCGTCGCGGTGAGCGAGCCGAGTTGCCGGTCGGTGTAGTCGAGGTTCCAGCGGACCACCTTGGGCGTGGTGGTGCCGACACCGGTGCCGTTGAAGGTGCCGTCCGTGTAGCTGACCGCGCCGGACAGGGAGTACTCGCTCACGACGAGGCTGTCGGGGGTGCTGGCGCGGTCGAGCCCGATGGCCGTGTAGCGCAGGTAGGTTCCCGCGTTGTCGTAGGCCGCGCTCTGCGGAAGGACGTACTGGTAGCCGTACCCGTAGTAGGACCCGTCAGTGTGCAGACCGCACACGTCCTTCTCGGTGAGAGGCACCTTGAAGAGGGTGTTCAGGTCGAATACCCGCAGTCCCTTGTAGGTGTCGACCACATAGAGGAGGTTGCCGTACCACATGATGCCGCCGGCATGCTTGCGGATCGGGTTGAACGAGAACTCGCCCGTGGCGGTCTTGACGGGCTCGACCAGCAGGACGTGCCGGTACTTCGGCGCCGACGCGTTGTTGTAGTTGACGAACGTGAGCCGCAGACCCTTGTCGATCGCGTACTCGTCGACTCCGTCACCGTCGGGATCGGTCTCGAAGTACCAGGAGGCGAGGACGACGCGGTTGCTTCCGCCTTCGGGATAGTTGCCGTTGCCATAGGCATCCGCGCTGGTGGTGACGCCCTGGGGAATCCAGTAGTCGACCGCCTGGTCGTCGGAGTCCCAGGCGAAGCCGGTCTCGAAGGCCTCGGCCGTGCTGGGGGCGCTGGTGAGATGGGTGGCACTGCGGTTGACGTCGGCGATGACGGTGGCCGCGTCCACCTTGGGCAGCTTGGTCGCCAGACCGGCGGACAGATCGGCGAACTCGCCGTAACTGTTGGAGGACCTGCTGGTGAGGGTGAACTGGCCGGCGTCGATGGTGGCCGCCTGAGCGGGGGAGGCGGAAAGGACACTGCCTGCGGCTCCGATGAACGGTGCGGCAGCCATTCCCTTGATGATCGCTCTTCGTGTCATGGTCACACCACGAAAGCTATGTTTCCTTGATCAACAACACAAGAGGGGCCATCATATTCGACGAGGCGGCTCGGTCTGTACCGGATGCGACATGATCAGCACGCCGGCCGCCGAGTTCCCGGCAGGGCAACCGGGGCGACCCGGGCATCAGGCCTGCGATCGGGGGTACCTCCCCTGTGGAGGTACAAGATGTTCGAGGCAGGTGACATCCGCGAATGGCGTGGCCACGACGTGGTGGATCCCGGCGGCCACAAGATCGGCATTCTGGAATCCGTCTACGTCGACACGGCGACCGACAGTCCGTCCTTCGCCACCGTGACCGTGGGACTGCCGACGCGCCGTCGCCTGGTGTTCGTACCTCTTGACGGCGCGACCGTCGGGCCGGGCTACCTGAAGGTCGCTCACGACAAGAACCTGGTGAAGAAGGCCCCGGCCATCGACACGGACGGCGTGCTGCCCGCCACGGACGAGCCAGGAGTCTTCGCACACTACGAACTCGAATACATACCGGGAGTCAAGGGCGAGCGCCGGCTCGCCCGTCGCTGATCCGCCGAAAGCCGCCGGGAGAGACCGATGACCCTGTTCCTGTTCCTGATTCTTGTGGCCCTCGTCCTGGGCATCATCGGATTCGCCGCCCACGGACTGTTCTACCTGCTGATCATCGGCTGCCTCGTCCTGCTCGCCGATCTCGCCTACGCCGGCATGCGCTTCCGCCGCGGCGGACGAAAGCAGCGCATGGCCCGGTGAGCGCATGGCCCGGTGAACCCGGACGCCCGGCACCGGACGACCCGGTCCGTTCCGGCCGGCCCGGCGGTTCCGGGGCGTAAGCGATCATGGCCGGGTACGTCCTCGTCGTACCCGGCCACAGCCGTCGGGGCCTTGGCGGCCCCTGGGACCGAAACCGTCACCGCGCGACCGGAGTTGTCCTCACCCGCCCAGGTACGGGCTGTAGAGCGCGGACAGGAAGCGGGTGACGATGACCTCGCGGGTCGCAGCCGGGAGGGCGTCCAGGAGACGGTTCACCGGGGCCATCCGGGCCGCATTGTCGCCGGTCAGGTCCACACCCGCGGCGGGGAGCAGTGCCGCGAAGGACGCGTTGTCGAGTTCGGTCAGGTCCACCTGCTGGAGCAGGTCGACGATGTCCGCGGGGGGCGTCGGGGGCCCGAGCGGACGGATGATGTCGACGCATTCGCGCAGTACGGCGAGCAGTTCCTCGACGCCGTGCTCGCTGACCCCGGTGAGGGTCAGGTGCAGGTTGGCCGGGAGGCCGTCGAGGCTGAGCTGGGGCTGGAGGAAGAAGCCCCGGGCGCGGGTCTCGTCGGCGAGGGCGAAGAGGTCGAGCGGGGTCTCGGCCGTCGGGTCCACGCCGATGGCCACGAGGGTGGCCTCGGGGGTGCCGAGGACCGTCAGGCCGTCGATGGCCTCGACGCCGCTGATCAGTGTGCGGGTCGCGGACAGGGCGGCGCGGCCGAGTTCGCGGTAGCCGTCGGCGCCGAGGGCCTGCAGCGTGGCCCACGCCCCGGCGAGTGGGCCGGCTCCCTTGCTGCTCTGGATCGTGGAGTTGACGACGCTGTAGCCGGGCCAGGCGGCGCAGGCGTAGTAGGCGTTGAGGCGCAGGGCCTCGTCGCGGAACAGCAGTACGGAGGCGCCTTTGGGGGCGTAGCCGAACTTGTGCAGGTCGCAGGAGAGGGAGGTGACGCCGGGGACGGAAAGGTCGAAGGCCGGGACGGGCGCACCGGCCTCGGCGAGCCAGGGCAGCAGCCAGCCCCCGACGCAGGCGTCGACGTGGCAGGGGATGCCGCGGGTGGCGGCGTCGGCGGCTATCTCCGCGACGGGGTCGATGACGCCGTGGGCGTAGGACGGGGCGGAGGCGACGACGAGGACGGTGTTCTCGTTGCAGAGCGCCGCCGTTGCGGCCGGGTCGGCCCGGTAGGTCGCGGGGTCGACGGGTGCGCTGCGAACGGTGACCCGCAGGTAGCTGCCGGCCTTGTGGAACGCGGCGTGGGCGGTGACCGGGACGACGATCTCCGGGGCGAGGACGTCCGGGCGGGCGTCCCGGGCGGCCTTCACCGCGAGGATGATCGACTCGGTTCCGCCGCTGGTGAAGATGCCCGGGGTGGCGTCGCCGCCGCCGAGGCGGGCGGCGGTCGCGCCGACGACCTGGCGTTCCAGCGCGACGATGCTGGGGAAGGCGGTCGGGTCCAGGCCATTGACCTCCATCATCGTCAGATAGGCCCGTTCGGCGGCTTCGCGTACCTCGGGACGGCCGCTGTCGTAGACATAGGCGGTGGTGTGCCCGCCTCGAGTGGGCAGGTCGGCGGCGGTGAGGACGGCGAGTTCGGCGAGAAGGTCGGCGCCGGAGCGGCCGGTCTCGGGCAGACCGGGGTGGGCGGCCTGGGCGGGGACGGTGGCCTGCTGAGGAGTCGTCATCGGGTGGTTTCCGTTTCTAGCGCGGCGCGGCGGCGGCCGTAGGCGCGCAGGGCAGGCAGGGAGAGCAGCATGAGGAGTGCGGGGACGAGGCTGAAGCCCAGCAGGATGCCGGTTCGCGCGGTGGCGGTCTGGGCGACCGGGTGGTCCAGGGTCGAGGAGACGAAGCCGGTGGCTGCCAGGGCGATCGAGTACGCGCCGGGTCCGGCCGCGAGGCCGACAGTCTCACCGGCCGTCCACAGTCCGGTGAACGCGCCGGACTGGACCTGGCCGGTCCTGGCCTTGTCGGCATGCACCGTGTCGGGCAGCAGAGCGAGCGGCAGCACCTGAAGGGCCGCGTAGCAGACGCCGAGCAGCCCGCAGAGTGCGAGCGTCGCGACGACCGCGCCGGTGCCACTGCCGTGGCCGGCGGCCGGGAACAGGGCCACCGCGCCGACGGCGTACCCACAGGTCGCGAACGTGAGGCAGCGCAGCCGTCCCCAGCGTCCGGCGGCCTTGGCCCAGAGCGGAACGGCGACGGCGCTGGGCGCGACCAGGCAGACGAAGAGCATCGAGGTCAGGCCGTAGCCGCCGAGGCGGTAGGTGGCGACGTACGGTGCGGCGGCGAGCATGATCGCGACGGCGGCGGCCTGCAGCACGAAGGCGGCGAGCAGCGCGAAGAACGCGCGGTTGCCGCGTGCGGTGCGGAAGGCCGCGACCAGGCCGAGAGGTTCGGGCCCTGGTCGTGAGCGCACCCAGCGGGTACCGAGGGCGGGCACCAGCAGGACCGCCGCGACGACGAGGCCCACGGTCAGCCCCATCGCTCCGTATCCCGTGCGGCCTCCGCCGGCGGCGCTGACCACCAGCGGGGCCGCGCCGCCCGCGACGAGGATGCCCAGGGTCAGGAAGACGATCCGCCAGACCATGATCCTGGTGCGGACGGCCGGTACGGACGACATCTCGGCGGGCAGGGCGACGTACGGCACCTGGAACAACGAGAAGGCACTCGCGGCCAGAACGAAGGTGACGGTCACCCAGACCGCCGCACCCGTGCCGGTCATCGGGGACAGGAACATCGCCGCGAAGGCGGCGGGCAGCGCGAGCGCACCGGCGACGAGCAGCCGGGTCCGTCGGCCGGTGCGGACGGCCTCACGGTCGCTGGCGGCACCGACCAGGGGGTTGAACACGGCGTCCCAGGCCTTGGGCAGGGCGACCACGAGTCCGGCGATACCCGCGGGGACGCCCAGCGCGTCGGTCATGAAGTAGAGCAGCAGAAGGCCGGGGACGGTGGAGAAGATGCCGGTGCCGACCGAGCCGAGGCCGTAGACGAAGAGGCGGCGTCGGGTGAGTTCATCGTCGTCGGTGGTCGGGGGGACCAGGGCGGTCGTCATCCGCGCCCCTGGTCGCGCGGTTCCTCGTCGTACGGTTCCTGGTCGCGCGATTCCTGGTCGCGCTGTTCCTGGGCACCGAGCCCCAGATCCCGCAGGACCAGGGCGCGCAGGTGGGCGCGGAAGCGCGGGACCTCGGCGCGGATGCCCGAGCGGCAGAAGCCGTGGGTGCTCCACAGCACCGTCCAGACGGTCATCTCGATGTCGGTGGGTGCGGCGGCCCCGGTCGGCGGCGCGGCCGGGACGACCTCGCGCACGGTGTCGCGGACCGATTCGATCAGCGGGCGCGCGTAAGTGGCCTCCAGATCCGCGAACTCGGCCGCGTCGGAGAGCCAGCGGCGCATCCACAGGGCAGGGATGTGCGGCTGGTCGAGACAGAAGTCGAGGTACCGATCGACCAGGTCGGTGACGGCCGCGACCGGATCGGTGGGCGCCAGCGCCCGGAACGCGACCAGCGCGTCCGTCAGCACCCGCTGCTCGGCGAGGTGGGCGCGGAGCATGACCTCCCGGTAGAGGTCCGGCTTCCCGCCGACGTGGTAGGCGACGGTGGCCATGTTCAGCCCGGCCTCGGCGGCGATACGCCGGGTGCTGGTGCCGTCGTAGCCGTGGTCGGCGAAGAGTGAGGTGGCGGCCGCGATGATGCGTTCACGACTGGCATCGGCGGGCGGTGGCGCGGGGGCGGGTGAGGCGGGTGGCGAGTCGGACATGGCGGGGAGAATACGTCTCCGGAAGGCATCGATCAATCGATTGATGGAGACCGTTTCCGCGACTCCGGCCGGCCCCTCGCAGCCCCGTCGACCCCGCCCGGCCTCTCACGACCCTGCCGACCGCGCCGGACCTCTCGCGGCGGCCGCCGAACACACCCGCGAACGCCCATACCGAAAACGGCTGCCGAACCACGCCCGCCGTGCTACTTCGAATGAGCCGACCGGCTCGACCGTGACGCACGTCACACAGCGTGGCGCGGATTTTTACCTGGCGCAATGATCACCGAGGCCGCGGCAGCCGTACCACCTGCGAAATCTGATCATCACGTCAGGAGGCACCATGCCCGTCTCACGCAACTTGGCAGGAACGGTCTTCGTGGGCGGTGCGGTGGCCCTGACTCTCACCGCGCTCGCCTACCCCGCCATGCTCGGCTTCCAGACCGCGTCGAGCGCCCAGACCCGCGTCATCGCGAACACCCAGTGGGGCCCGCTCACCGAGGCCGACCGCGACTTCGTCGTCAAGGTCCGCGCGGCCGGGCTGTGGGAGTACCCCTTGGGTGAGATCGCGCTGAAGAAGGGCTCGACACCGGCGATGCGGGAGGCCGGCAAACATCTGATCGTGGGGCACGCCCGCCTCGACGATCTGGACCGCAAGGTGGCCGTACAACTGAACATCACTCTGCCGAACCAGGCGTCTCCGCAGCAGCAGCAATTCGTGGCGACGTCCGTCGCCCAGAACGGCAAGCAGTTCGACACGACCGCCGCCAACATCCTGCGCGTCACGCACGGGAGCATCTTCTCGGTCATCGCCAAGGTGCGCGCCACCACCGAGAACTCGCTTGTACGCGCGCTCGCGGACCTCGCGAACGACACGGTCCTCGACCACATCACCGTGATGGAGAAGACCGGCACCATCAACTTCGACCAGGTCCTCGCCCAGCAGACCGCCCCGCCGACGCTCCCCAAGGACCAGCTCACGCCGCCCCCGCCGCAGCCGGGTGCCCCGCTCGTCGTCCTCACCCCGCGGCCCGACCTGAACGTGCACACCGACTCGCCGACACCCAGCCCGCAGGTCGGCTGATCAGCGCGGGCCGACGGATTCCCGTCCGGCCGCCTGCGCGGCCGATCTCGACCACGCGGGCAGCATCACCGTCGACCGACGTCGGCCGTATGGCGATTCAGCGGCTCTCCTCAAGGACCGTCTCCGGGCTCAGTTCGCGGCGGATGAGTGCCTGGGCCACCTCGGTCGAGCGCTGGTGGCGGATTCCGCTGTAGCGGCGCAGAGTCCGGGCGGCCTCCTGGACGGTGAGAGATCCGGCGGCGGCGAGCATGCCGACGGCCGTGTCGGTGGCGGCCTTGGCGGACACCGTCGCCTGGACCCGCGTGACGATGTCCGCCGGACGGAGCGGTTCGACCGTCCATTGGACTACGGCGATGGCCGCGACATCGGCCAGGGCCTGCAGAAGCGCCGTGTCCTGCTCGGACAGGGCTCCGGTGGTCCCGGTCAGGAGGTTGAGGGCGCCGACGACCTGATGTCTGATGCGCAGGGGAAACGCGTAGGTGCCGACGTATCCGGCGGTGCGGGCGAGCTGGACGAAGGCCGGCCACCGGTCGGTGAGGACGGACAGGTCGGGTGCGCTGATCGCCTGGGCGGTACGCCAGGAGTCGATGCAAGGGCCGTGGCCGGTCTGGACCTGGAACAGCTCGATCATCGCGGCACGGTCATCGGTGACGGCGATGGGGCGCAGACCACCGCGGGCGGTGGACAGCATGACGCCTGCGGCGTCCACTCCGGTGAGGGTGACACAGTGGCCGACGAGGCGGTGCAGGAGAACGGTGGGATCGGCATCGTCGGCGACGATGTCGGTGAGACCGACGAAGGCCTCGGTGATCTGCTGCTCGCGACTCATACGGATGTCACCGTTCTCCCGCTCCGGGCTGCCGGAGGGACGGGCCTAGGCCGTTTCCTTCGGATCACCTTGCAGACCAGATGAAGATGGCTGCGAGGTGGAGTCCGGCGAGGTAGATGGTGGCGGTCTTGTCGTAACGG